>NZ_JBEXPK010000040.1:0-83156 GCF_040612015.1 Streptomyces sp. NPDC006476
CCGTCTTCCAGTTCCTGCTCAACTCCTCCGGCGCGATCGCCCTGTTCGTGTGGCTGGTGATCTGCTTCTCGCAGCTGCGGATGCGCAGGATCATCCAGCGGGAGTCGCCGGAGAAGCTCGTTGTGCGGATGTGGCTCTACCCCTACCTGACCTGGGCCACGATCGCCCTGATCACCTTCGTGCTGGGCTACATGCTGACCGACACGGCGGATGGCGGCGGACGCGACCAGGTGGTCCTGTCCACGCTGGTGGCGCTCGGCGTGGTGGCCTTCGCACTGGTCCGCCAGCGGGCGAGCCGCAAGCGGGACAAGCTGGTCACGTCGCCCTAGCAACCCTCTGCGCGATGGCCCCGGGTACGGCGGCACCGTACCCGGGGCCGACGCTGCTGTCAGGCGCTCGGCAGTCCGTAGACGCGGTCGTAGTGGTGAGCCACCAGATGGCCGGCTCGGTCGCAGGAGATCTGCCAGCCGTTGATGCCGGTGTCCCGGCCGTCCGTGAAGTTCCACCGCAGGCGGCCGGTGGCGGCGTCGATGGCGAAGAAACCTTTCTTGTTCTCCAGGGCGGCGGCGTAGACGGCCGGCTGTCCGACGGCGATGGAATGGTCGCCGTCGAGTGGGGGAGTCGCGCAGAACCAGCGCCGTGAGCCGTTCGCCGCGTTGAACGCGTAGACGCCGTGGGGGTCGTTGCCGATGACGTAGACGGTGTTGCCGCCCGTTCCGAGGGAGGTGAACAAGCCCCGCTCGGGTTTCGCGCGCCAGCGGAGCCTGCCGGTACCGAGCTCCAGGGCGATGAGCTCGGAGCCGATGGCGAAGACGGTCTGGCCGAGTACGGCGATACCTGGCCGCAGGTCGTAGCCGACCGGGTGCCGCCACCGCAGCGAGCCGGCGTCGCGGGTGCTGCGGACGGAGACGTTGCGCAGGCCGTCGGCGTAGACGAAGTAGTCGGAGGTGACGACCGGTTGAAGGGGGATGCCGACGTCTTCCGGGCTGATCGGTATGACTTCCGCCTGGCGGGCCTGGAGGTCGACGGCGAAGACCGCGTCGGTGGAGGTCGCGACGCCCTGTTCCGTCGACTGGCGCTCCAGCCGAGCGCCGAGTACGGAGAGGGTGGAGCCTTCGTAGGTGCCCAGCAGTTGGTCGAACTGGAAGTCCGTGCCGAAGTCGAGGGTGAACCGCTCGGTCCCGTTGGTCGGATCGACGCCGATCACGGTGGCGCCCGTGCCGAGCGCGACGGCGGCGCCGTCGGTCAGCAGGACGGGAGTGGGCGAGAGGCTGATGCCCTGGTAGATCCACTTGGGGTGGGAGCCGTCGTGGAGGTCGAGGCAGATCACGGCGCCCGGGCGGGCCTTGAGCAGGGCGGTGCCGTCGTTGAAGACCGCCGGGGTCTGCAGCAACGGGGCGCTGGCGTAGACCCAGTTCGGCTCGGGCGCGGAGACGATGGAAGACGCGGAGCGGGTGCGGGGCTTCCTCCGCACGGCGACGAGTGCGGTGGCCCCTCCGGCCACCGCCAGGCCGGCGGCGGCAGCGAGCATCGAGCGCCGGGAGAGACCGGAGTGCGTGCGGGAGCGACGGTGCGCACGCGAGGGCGGGGCCTCCGGGGCCGGCTTCTCGGACGGGTCGGACTGCTCCGGTGTCGTCAGGCCGACGAAGTTCGCCTCTGCCCGGGGCGTCACGGCGACTTGGGACTCTGCGCTGTCCTGCGGTTCACCACTCCCGCAATCGGTCTCACCAGCTCGGCGGACGCCGTTCGCTCCGGTCCTGCTCCGGGCGAGGTCGGTGGTGATCGGCGCGGCGGCCGGTGTCGGCACGAGATCCATGGCGGCGGCCTGATAGCGAGCCACGGTCGCCGCCACCGCAGCGGGCAGCCAGGCCTCGGTCAGCAGTTGTTCGACGCCGCCCGGAGCGCACGCCGCGGAGAGTCGGTCGGGTGTGATGCGCAGGGCGGGATCCTTGGCCAGGCAGAGCCCGATGATCTTCTCGAGCGGTTCCGGCACGCCGGTCAGGTCGGGCCAGCCGTGGACCACCTGGTAAAGGAGAGTCGCTGCAGCGGCGCCGCTGAACGGTGGGCGCCCGCACGCGGCGAAGGCCAGTACCGAGCCGAGACAGAAGACGTCGCCCTCCGCTCCCATCGGATCTCCGGTCGCCTGTTCCGGGCACATGTACTCCAGGGAGCCGAACACGCCTCCGGTGGCCGTGAGTTGGTAGCCGTCGCGGGCGCGGACGATGCCGAAGTCGATGACGCGTGGTCCGTCGGCGGCGAGCAGCACGTTGGAGGGTTTGAGATCACGGTGCACCAGGCCCTGGGCGTGCACCGCGCTGAGCGCCTCGGCCATGCCGGCGCCGAGGGCGAGAACCGTCTCCACCGGTAGCGGCCCGTGTTCGGCGATCGCCTCGGCCAAGGTGGGGCCGGGGATGTAGGTGGTGGCGAGCCACGGCGTTTCCGCGTCCGGAGCGGCGTCCACCACGGATGCGGTGTAGGTGCCGCCGACAGCCGCCGCGGCCGCCACCTCGCGCCGGAAACGGATGCGGAAGTTCTTGTCCTCCGCCATCTCGGGGCGGATGACCTTGACCGCGACGGCGTGGCCGGCCGGCGACGTGGCCAGGTAGACGCGGCCCATTCCGCCCGCTCCGAGCCGGGCCACGAGGCGGTAGGGGCCCAGCTGTTCGGGATCTTCTGGGCGCAGTGGCTTCATACCCGCGGCTGCCTGTTCTTGGTGGTGGCAGACGGGAGTCCCGCCCGCTGGTGGGGGAGAGGCCCGGAAGGGTCTGGCAACACAGTAGACGCTGGAGTGACGGCTGAGGTTTATCTCGACAGCCGCTCTCCGCTACCCGGAAGTAGCTGACCAGCCCCTTCTCCCCTTCATACAGGCCTGTTTGACGAGACGTCATGTCGCTGGTGACACGTGCCTGTACTGCGGGAACAGTGCGCGATACGCAACAGCGATGCTGTGTGATGCCTGTATACGACAAAGACCTCCGATGTGTTGAAGCTCACCTGTTCCGTCCGGGGCGTGGCTTTTCAGTGCACCGTCAGAGTGGTGTCGTCAAGGGCGAAGTCGGTTGCCGCGGCCTTGGAGGTGACCGTGTAGGCGAGGGTCACGGTTCTTCCGGCGTAGGCCGACAGGTCGTGGGTGTGCTGTTGATAGGTCTGGGTGGCGTCTTTGTTGGAGTACGTGGCCAGGGTGGCGAGGACGGTCCCGGTCTGGTTCAGGACGCGGACCTGCAGGGTGTCTTTGGCGGCGTCGGTCGGGGCGAGCTCGGTGACGGGCCGAAGCCAGTAGCTGAGCGTGACGGTCGGGCAGTCGCGGGGGACAGCGATGGTCTGACGCAGGGTGCGGGCGTTCTGGGAGGCGGCCAGGTGGTCGTACAGGCTGACGTAGTGACCCGAGTGGGCGGGGAGGTCGCTGGTGGTGTCGGTGAGGAACCAGGGTGACTGCCCGGTCCAGGGCGGGTAGTCGGGCAGTTCGAAGCCGGGATTGCCGACTATCTGGCCCGGGTAGCACCCTTCGGCGGTGGTGATCCGCCAGGTGAAGGAGGCGGCGCCGAACGCTCCGGCGGAGTCCTGCGCCGTGACGGTGACGCCCCAGGTGCCCCAGGTGGTGGGTGTGCCGGAGATCAGGCCGGTCGTGGGGTTGAGTGACACTCCGGGGGGCAGTCCCGAGGCGGTGTAGGTGAGGGTGCGCCCAGAGACGGAGTCGCTGCCCTGTGCCTGGAGGGACACGGGACTGCCGGTGCGGGTGTTCTGGTCGGGGGGCACGGTCACGGTGACGATGGTGCCGTCGGTGGTCACCGCGCCGGAGAGGGCGGACACACCGGCCGGCGTGCCGAGCCCGGTGGGGCCGTCGTATCCCGTCGCCGCAGTGCAGAAGTACTCGGTGTCGTCGTCGCAGAAGCCGTTCTCGCCGGAGGTCACGTCGTTGAACGCGGCGGGGTGGGCGTAGGGGTAGGAGGCGGGCAGGGAGCCGGGGCGCGGGGGGCCGGCCAGCGCGTAGGCGGCGGCGACCAGGGGGGAGGAGGCGCTTGTGCCTCCGGCCACGAACCAGTTGCCGGATGGGTCGTCCTGGTAGCTGTCGTAGATGGCGACGCCGTTGTCGGGGTCGGCGACAGCGGAGACGTCGTTGAGCATCCGGCGTGGACAGCCGGGGTCGGACTGCCAGGAGGGCTTGGGCTCCTGGCTGGAGCAGCCCGAGCCGGTGCCGCTGGTGTAGTTGAGGAAGTCGCCCCAGACGGTTTCGGACCAGCCGCGGCTGCTGGAGTCCTTGAGAAGTGTGGTGCCGCCGACCGCAGTCACGAAGGGCGAGGCGGCGGGGTATTCGGTGCCGTAGTCGTCGTCGCCGGCGGCGGCGGTCACCACGACGCCGGGGTGGTGGAAGTAGGCGGTGTCGTCGGCGAGTTCGCTCTGGTCCTCGTCGCCGCCGTAGCTGTTGGACACGTAGCCCGCACCCTTGTCGACGGCGGTGTTCACGGCCGCACCGAGGTCCTCGATGCTGTTGCTGTCCGACTCCACCAGCAGGATGCGGCACTTGGGGCAGGCGGCAGAGACCATGTCCAGGTCGAGGGAGATCTCCATGGCCCACTCGTCCTCGGCCTCGGGGAAAGCGTTTCCGCCTCGTTGGTCGACCTTGGTGAAGCAGCCGGACGCCTCGGTGCACGGCGGCAGCCCGTACTGGGCGCGGTAGGCGGAGAGGTCCTCGGCGGCGTTGGGGTCGTCGTAGGCGTCGACCACGGCCACCGTTCGGCCCGCGCCGGCCGTGGCCGAGGGCAGCTTGTAGGCGTTCTGCAGATCGGCGGGGCCGTAACCGAAGGGCGTGTCCTCGGCGGCCGCCGCCCGCGCTGTCGTGGCCCCGCCCGCCGCCCTCGTCCGGACGAACGCGAGACACGAGACGTGGCCGAGGTCAGGGTTCGGGCAAACCCGCATCGACCCGGAGGCCGGTAATCGGGTTGGTGATCCGGTATCCGATTCGGCCTGGTGCGGCGACAGCGCCGCCGTGACCAGCACCAGTACAAGGAACACGACACTGCGCAATCCGCGTGCCATGAGCCCCCCTCGGCCTGTCAGCATGGCATGGGCATTGCAACACAATGTCGTCGTCGACGAAACCCCGCCTCACACCCCCGGCACCACGAGGTCGCGGAGCGCGGCTCGTGGATGCCCGGCCGGGGACTCGCTGGGGCGGGTGCGCACCGCGGGTGCCGATCTCTGCCACACCCACCGTGGCAGTCCTGTCAGTCGGATGCGGTCCCGAGCAGCTGGGATCGGACCTCGTTCTTGAGGACCTTGCCCACTTTGGAGCGGGGAAGGTCGGGCCACACCTCGACCTGTTTGGGAGCCTTGACGCTCCCGATCCGGGCCCTGACGAAGTCGCGTATGCCGGCACTGGTCACGCTCGCCGCGTTCGCTTCGGTGTGGAGCTGGACGACGGCGGTCACACGCTCGCCCCACTTGTCGTCCGGCAGTCCGATGACCGCGCAGTCCTGGACGGCGGGGTGTTCCATCACCGCCTGTTCCACCTCGGCGGAGTAGATGTTGAAACCACCACTGATGATCATGTCCTTGGCGCGGTCGACGATGAACAGGTAGTTGTCGGCGTCGAGGTAGCCGATGTCCCCGGTGTGGTGCCAGCCGTGTCGGGACGCTTCCTGGGTGGCGGAGGGGTTCTTGTAGTAGCCCGCCATCACGAGTGAGCCACGCACGACGATCTCACCGCGTTCGCCGGGCGGCAGCAGTGTCCCCGCGGCGTCCATGATGGCGACGGTCACCAGCGGTGAGGGCCGGCCGGCTGAGGCGAAACGCTCCACGGCGAGGGAGCCGTCGGAGCGGAGGTGGTCCTCCGGGGCCATGGTCGAGATCATCATGGGTGCCTCGGATTGGCCGAAGAGCTGTGCCATGACCGGGCCGATCCGTTCGATGGCCTCCTCCAGCCGGGCCGCCGACATCGGGGCGGCGCCGTACCAGAGGCAGCGCAGTGAGGTCAGGTCGGTGGCGGGCAGGTTCGCATGGGCGAGGAGCATGTAGATGAGCGTCGGCGGCAGGAATGTGTGCGTGACACGGTGCCGTTCGAGGAGTACGAGGAACTCGGCGAGGTCCGGCGTGGGCATGATGACGATCTCGCCGCCCAGCGTCATGACGGGGAAGCACAGGACCCCGGCGGCATGGGTCAGTGGGGCCAGCGCCAGGTAGACCGGCCGGGGGTCGAAGGGGTAACTCATCAGCGTCAGCGCCGACATGGTCTCGATGTTCCGGTCGGTCAGCATCACACCCTTGGGTCGACCCGTGGTGCCGCCCGTGCCGACGAGCATGACGGTGTCGCCGGCCGGTGCCGCCTCCCACGGACCGCCGGGCAGGCCGTCCAGCCAGGCAAGGAGGGAGGTCGCGAAGGCCGGGGAGCCGTCGAGGCAGACCAGCGTGGTCAGCTTCGGCAGGTCGGGCAGGATCTTCGCGACCAGAGGGGCGTACGCCTCCTGGAAGATCAGGCAGACGCAGTCGAAGAGATCCAGCAACTCCCGGTTCTCGGCGGCCTCGTTGCGCGGGTTGACGGGGCACCACACCGCGCCCGCCCTGGAGATGCCGAACACACAGGAGAAGGCGGTGGGGTCGTTGGCAGACAGCACCGCCACCTTGTCCCCGGGCCGTACGCCCGACCGGTCCAGTGCCCGGGCCACCTGCCAGGACAGTTCCTGCACCTCGCCATAGGTGAGGGTGTGGCCCCCCGTGGTGAGACAGGGGGCGTCGGGTCCCAGGGAGGTGCCCTTGTCCAGATAGTCGGTCAGACGCACGGCGTCATCCCCGTTTCTCCGAGTCCATTGCGGGGTCCGGGAATCAGCTGTGGACGGTGAGGACCGGGTCGAGCACGAGCCCGAACGCCTTGAGCACACCAAGCAGTTCACGGTGGCCGAACGCCTGGCAGGCCGAGGCCAGGCCGACCCGCCGCGGCGGCTGCTGCAGCAACGAATGGGCGGCGTACGCTTGCAGGAGCCCGGTCTGCTTGTAGTTGCTGTTGCCGTGGATCACACAGTGGGCACGTCCCAGCGGGCCCGAGGCGTGGACGGAGTCCACGGAGGTGTTGATGCGCGGGTTCTCCCGGGGCGGCATGCCCGCCTGCACCGAGGCGGCCACCTCGGCGAGGGCGGCGTCCTGCTGGTCAGCGGGCAGGGTCTTGATCTGCGACTCGACCATCTTGACCGTCTCCACCACGCCCTGCATGACGGCGCGGTCCGTGACTCCGCCGAGGACCTTGCAGGTCGAGACCCTGGGGTCGTTCTTGAACCACACGGGGTGGAGGGTGCCGCCCCATGGCAGGGCGAGAGCCGTCTCATGCTGCCCGGGGACGGCGACCTCGAGGGCGGTGAGCGGGTCCCACTGGCGGTACTGGTTCTCCTCCAGGTAGTACCAGTCGGCCTTGAGGATGGTGAAGATCGTCTGGGTCGAGGCGTAGGTGGGGAAGCCCTTCCAGAGCACCAGGATGTCGAGGGTGTCCAGGCCGGGGGTCTCCAGGCAGATGTTGGCGGCGATCTCGCCGGTGGTGTACATCTGCGCGACGCCGGGGGACAGGAGCAGTCCCTTCTCGGCGTAGTCGTCGGCCCATCGTGTCTGGGCGTCGATGACCCAGTCCTGTTCGCCCGTGGTGTCGAGATAGTGGCAGCCGGCGGCGAGGGCGGCCTCGACGACCTCCGGCCCGTACTTGATGAACGGGCCGACCATGTTGCTCACCACCTTGGCGCCGCGGAAGAGCTCCGTCAGCGGTCCGACCGCGTGCTCGACCTCGACGACCTCGTGCTCGACGGTGTCGATGCCGGGGACCTTGTCGAGGACTTCCTGGATACGGGCCTTGTCGCGTCCGGCGGCGATGAAGGGGATGTTGTACTCGCGGAGGTATTCGCAGACCAGACGGCCGGTGTAGCCGGAGGCGCCGTAGACGACGACGGGCTTGCTGTTGCTCATGAGGGATCGGCCTTTCGTACGTGGAGGTGCTGGGGGAAGCCCGTCACATGCCCATGCCGCCGTCGACCGGCAGACCGGCTCCGGTGATGAAGCGGGCGCCGTCGGAGGCGAGGAAGACCACGGCGTCGGCCATGTCGGCCACCTCGCCGAGCCGGCCCAGCGGGGTCTGACCGATCACTTCGCCGACCGCCGCCTCGGCGCTGGGGAAGAGCCCGAGAGTCTCCATGTCCGCGGCGAGCCGGGCGCCCATCTCGGTCGGTACCAGGCCGGGATAGACGCAGTTCACGCGCACGCCGTAACCGAGCTTGCCCGACTCCAGCGCGGCGACCCGGGTCAGCCGGTCCACGGCCGACTTCGTCGCGGAGTAGCCCGAGATGCCGGGAAAGGCGATGGTCGCCGCGACCGAAGCGATGTTGACCACCGCGCCGCCGGCGCCGGCCGGACCGCCGGGGCGCATCGCCCGGAAGGCGTGCTTGATGCCGAGGGCCGTCCCGAGGACGTTCACCTCCAGCATGCGGCGGACGTCGGCCGGATCCAGGTCGACGACCAGGGCGGAGATCTCGATCCCGGCGTTGTTGACGACGATGTCCAGGCCGCCGAGTTCGCCGACCGTCTGTGAGACCGCCGATTCCCAGCTCGCGTCCTCGGTCACGTCGAGGTGGACGAAACCGGCGGTGGCGCCGGACGCCCGGAGGGAGTCGGCTGTCGCCTTGCCGGTCTCCTCCTGGATGTCGCCGATGACCACGGCGGCGCCGGCCCGGGCCAGTGCCTCCGCCATCCCCGCACCCAGTCCTCGGGCTCCGCCGGTCACCAGCGCCCTGCGCCCGGTCAGGTCGTACACGCTCATGGAACATCTCCTCATCGAGATGGCTGTGTGCCGGCTGCGTGCCGTGCACCGTCAGCGTCGAACACGTCTTGACACTCGTCAAGACTTTCTTGGACGACTGTCAAGATTTTTCTGGACGAGTGTCCAGGGGAGCACTGGGTGCGGGCCGTCCGCCGCGGTAGCCTGGGGCCGAGTCCGCAGGGTGCGGGCCATCGGAAGGGCGGACGGAAGGCTCACCGTGACCCAGACCCTGGGCAAGAACCAGGACCGGATCTCCCGGCGCCAGGTCGACAAGTTCGCCCAACGGCGGGCGCAGCTGGCGGCATCCGCGCTGCAGACCCTGTCCGAACTCGGCTATGCCCGCACGAGCATGCGCGAGATCGCGCAGAACTCCGAGTTCTCCCATGGCGTCCTGCACTACTACTTCCGCGACAAGGTGGAACTGATCACCTTCTGCGTGCGGCAGTACAAGGCCGAGTGCGTCACCCGCTATGACCAGATCGTCGTCACCGCGGGCACGGCCGAGGAGCTCAAAGAGGGCTTCGCCGAGGCGATGGCCGGCACCCTGCGCGAGGACGCGCCGATGCACCGGCTCTGGTACGACCTGCGCAACCAGAGCCTGTTCGAGGAGTCGTTCCGGGAGGACGTACTCGCCATAGACCAGAGCCTGGAGCGCATGATCTGGCGCATCGTCGGCCTCTATGCGGAGTTGGCCGGTGGGGCGCCGGCGGTGCCGTCTCCCACGGCGTACGCCGTGTTCGACGGCGTGTTCCAACAGGCGCTGCTGGGACATCTGGGCGGCCGCGAGAGCGCCGCGGACGACCTGAGGACGAGCGTCACGCTGCTTCTGGAGCAGCTGGTGCCGTCGGCCTGAGCGCGTCGGGTCGGCCGACTTCGGCAACACGCGTCGTGCGCCGCCTGCCTCGGTGTCGTGCTGGAGGGCCGACGTGACGGAGCCCGGTGGAGGGGCGACCGACTGCGCGCAGGATGGGAGCCGGGGTCGGACGGTCCGGTCTGACCTCGGGCACCCGTCCTCGCCGTAGCGGCACGCGGGGGGCGCGGCCGAAAACCGGCGTCGTCCCTTCCGATTTGCCAGATCTCCATGACCATTTCCAGCCGTTTGCTTGACCGGCGCATGACAGTATCGGGTCTGCGGTGTCAGCCTTCTGCAGGACGTTCACCGTTCCTTGACAGATTCACCACGCGGTGAACCCGCAGCACCACTCCCACCCCCCACCTCCTTCCACCCGCATGCCGTGCAGCCTCCAGACCGGCGTCCTCTGCCGCTCCGTGCCGCCCGCGGCCCACCACGGGCCGTCATATCGAAGGAGAACCCGTTGTCCCCGCAAGATCGCAGCTTTGCCCGGCGCAGACGCGCCGCCCTCGCTCTCACCTCCCTGGGGTCCCTGCTCGCCCTGGCCCTGCCCGGCCTCGCCACCGCCGCCCCGGCCGATCCGGGCCCCGCGAAGATCACCGCCAAGCCCCGCGCCGGTGCCCAGCCGGCATCCCTGACGCCTGCCCGCCGCGCCGCTCTGCTGAAGACCGCCCAGTCCGCGGCAGTCGACACGGCACGGCACATAGGCCTCGGCGTCAAGGAGAAGCTCCTCGTCAAGGACGTCGTCAAGGACGCCGACGGCACCACGCACACCCGTTACGAGCGCACCTACGCCGGCCTGCCCGTCCTCGGCGGCGATCTCGTCGTCCACGACAGCAGCGGTCGTATCACCGTCACCAAGGCGAGCCGGGCGGCCCTCACTGTGCCCTCGCTGAGCCCGACGATCCGTTCGGCCGTCGCCGCCGACAAGGCCGAAGCGGCTTCCCAGCACGCCCGGGTCAAGGGCTCCAAGGTGGAGCGCAAGCCCCGCCTGGTGATCTGGGCAGGCTCCGGAAAGCCCGTCCTGGCCTGGGAGAGCGTCGTCGCCGGCGTGCAACGGGACGGCACCCCCAGCGAGTTGCAGGTCGTCACCGACGCCACCACCGGAAAACAGCTCCTGGCCGACGAGAAGGTGGACACCGGCACCGGCACCGGCGAGTACGTCGGCACGGTCCCGTTGGGCACGACCCAGTCGGGATCGACGTACCAGCTCGTCGACCCCGACCGCGCGGGGCACAAGACGTATGACCTCAACCAGGGCACATCGGGCACCGGCACCCTCTTCACGGACGACAACGATGTCTGGGGCAATGGACTGCCCTCGAA
The DNA here is from genome assembly GCF_040612015.1 of Streptomyces sp. NPDC006476. NCBI lineage: Bacteria > Bacillati > Actinomycetota > Actinomycetes > Kitasatosporales > Streptomycetaceae > Streptomyces > Streptomyces sp. NPDC006476. The sequence continues at coordinate 10,968 of NZ_JBEXPK010000040.1, forward strand.
CCGTCAGACCGCAGGCGTCGACGTGGCGTTCGGCGCCGCGGCCACCTGGGACTACTACAAGGAGACGTACGGCCGCAACGGCATCCGCAACGACGGTGTCGCCGCCTACAGCCGTGCCCACTACGGAAGCAACTACGTCAACGCCTTCTGGCAGGACTCCTGCTTCTGCATGACCTACGGCGACGGAGAGGGCAACACCCACCCGCTGACTGCCCTGGACGTCGCGGCCCACGAGATGAGCCACGGTGTCACCGCCGCCACCGCGGGCCTGAACTACTCCGGCGAGTCCGGCGGCCTCAACGAGGCGACCTCCGACATCTTCGCCGCCGCCGTGGAGTTCTACGAGAACCTCCCGGCCGACCCCGGCGACTACCTGGTGGGCGAGAAGATCGACATCAACGGCGACGGCACCCCGCTGCGGTACATGGACAAGCCCTCCAAGGACGGTGCCTCCGCCGACATTTGGAGCCCCTCACTCGGCGGCCTCGACGTCCACTACTCCTCGGGCCCCGCCAACCACTTCTTCTACCTGCTCTCCGAGGGCAGCGGCGCCAAGACCGTCAACGGCGTCTCCTACGACAGTCCGACCTACGACGGTCAGCCGGTCACCGGCATCGGCATCCAGAACGCCGCCGCCATCTGGTATCGCGCCCTGACGACGTACATGACCTCGACCACCGACTACGCCGGCGCCCGCACCGCCACCCTGTCAGCCGCCGCCGACCTCTACGGCGCCTACAGCCCGACCTACCTCGCCGTCGCCGACGCCTGGGCGGCGATCAACGTCGGCAACCGCATCGCCCTCGGAGTCAACCTCGCCCCGGTCGCCGACCAGACCAGCGGTATCGGCCAGGCGGTCAGCCTCCAGCTGGACGCCTACACCACCAACTCCGGAGCCTCTCTGACCTATGAGGCCACCGGGCTGCCCGACGGCCTGAGCATCAGCCCGAGCGGTCTCATCACCGGCACGCCGACCACCCTCGGCACCGGCGATGTCACCGTCAAGGTCACGGACAGCACGGGTGCGTCCGTCTCGAAGACCTTCAGCTGGCGGATCGCCTACGTCTACGCCAACTCCACCCGCGTGGACATCCCGGACAACGGACCCGCCGTGGAGTCACCGGTGACCATCACCGGCCGCGACGGCAACGCCTCCGCGACCACCTCCGTCTACGTCAACATCGTCCACACCTACCGCGGTGACCTGACCGTCGACCTGGTCGGTCCGAACGGCACCGTCTACTCCCTGCTCAACCGCAGCGGCGGCTCCGCCGACAACGTCGACCAGACCTTCACCGTCGACGCCTCCGCGCAGCCGCTCAACGGCACGTGGAAGCTGCGCGTGCAGGACCGGGCATCCATCGACGTCGGATACATCGCCCGCTGGCAACTGACGCCCTGACCCCCCTGACCCACGACCGACACACCGCTGCCCGGACCGCTGGTCCGGGCAGCGGCACGAAGACATGTCCCGGGCGATGCGCTGCGCGTTTGGGCCCCGTCGAGATCGGGTTTCGTCGGCTGGGCAGGTCCCCGAGCCGCGGTGGCAACAAGAGGCACCGGCGTCAGGCAGGCTGCTCTGTCTCGGCTTCGTCCGTCGGGGCGGGCCGGGTGGCCTCAGGGGTGGTGTAGAAGACCGAGCGACCCTGCTTGGTGCGCTGCGCCTGGTTCTTGGCCACGAGCCCCTCGAGGGTGAGGCGCACGATCTTGGTCTTGATCTCCCGGTCGGGGTGCTGTTGTTCGAGTTCGGTGGAGATCTCGGCGGCGGAGCGGGGCTCGCTCTGTCCGGCCAGGTGTTCGCGGACGAGGTCGACGAGTTTGGGCACGGCCCGCGGCCCGGCCGATGACGCGGCGGTGCTCCGCTTACGGGCCTGCTTTTCGGCCGGTGCGGCCGACTTGCCAGCTGACTTGTCGGCTGACTTGTCGGTCCGCCTCTGCTTGCCCGAGCGCGATGCGGGCGCGGGTGCCCTCTTGCGGGGCGCGGGCACTGCTGTGGCTGTCTCGGGCTCCGGTCGTGCGGGAGCGCTGGGAAGTCCGAGGGCCTGCTGGACGTTCACCAGGATGGTCTGGTCGTGCTGGAGGGCGGTCAACTGCTCCTGAAGTGCCTCGATCTCCTCGCGGACGCGGTCTTGCTCCTTGAGGTTGCGCTCCAGGTCACTGGCTACCTGTGCTCCGTACTGTGTCGTCAACTCGGTTGTCACAACGTTGGTTTCGGACATGGTCCTCACTCCTTTTCCCGGTTGCCTCGGCCGCCGATCGGCAGACGGCAGCATGTGCGGTGTCCCATGCGTACGCTGCACGGCCTGGTGACGCTTGATTCGCCGTGGTTGCTGCCGCACAGCTGTGTCCTAGCGATGGTACGGAAGGAATGAGCATTGTTCTCCATCACATGTCTGAAAGCCAGCAGAGCGGAAGCCTGAGCGACCTGGTTGCCACCGGTCGAGTCGGTTACTCGGCCCGTATGACTGACATACGACCCCTCGCCCTGGTCACGGGCGCATCCAGTGGAATCGGCATGGAGCTGGCACGGCAGTTCGCACTGCACGGCTACGACCTCGTGGTGAACGCCGAGGACGAACGGCTGGAGTCCGCGGCGCGGGCTCTGCGGGAGACAGGTGCGGAAGTCCGCGCGGTGCGTGCCGATCTCAGGGCCGCCGAGGGCCGGTACTTGCTGCTGGACGCGCTGGACGGGCTGACGGTGGACGTCGTCGTCCTCAATGCGGGGGTCGGCCAGGGCGGCGCCTTCGTGGACACCGATCTCACCGACGACCAGGAGGTCATCGATCTCAACGTCACCGCCACCGTGCGGCTGGCCAAGCCACTGCTTCGGGCCATGGTGAAGCGCGGCGCGGGACGGATCGCGTTCACCTCGTCCGTCGCGTCGACGATGCCCGGTGCCTTCCAGCCGGTGTACAACGCGTCCAAGTCGTTCGTGCAGTCCTTCGCCCAGGCGCTGGCGGAGGAGGTGAAGGACACCGGTGTGACGGTCACGGCGTTCATGCCGGGCCCGACGGACACGGACTTCTTTCGCAGGGCGGGCATGGCGGACGACACCCGGATCGGCACCATGAAGAAGGATGATCCCGCCACGGTGGCCGAGCGGGCGTTCGAGGCGATCGTGAAGGGCGAGAAGTAGACCGTGGTCGGCTCGCTGAAGACCAAGGCACAGGAGCTGGCGGGGAAGGTGCTGCCCGACGGGGTCAAGGCCACGGCGCACCGGCGGATCGCAGAACCGGGAACCGGCAAGGGCCCCGAGCAGCCGACGGAATGACGTGAGGGCGGCCGTCGTCGCGCACGACCGGAGTGCGGACACTCCGGTCGCCGGGCTCTCGGTGCGGGGTGTCACACGGGCGTCAGTGTGTGCGTGCTCGGCACCCTCACGTCCCGTACGACGACGCCACTGTGCACGCGCGCCGGGATGCGCCGCAGGGAGATCCTCAGGTCCTGGTCCGGGACGGTGAATTCAAGATCGGCCAGGCGGAGCGCGAGCGCTTCGAGCAGCCCGATGGTAAGGCCCTCCCCGGGGCAGCGGTGACCGTTACGCGGTTCGCCACCGCCCTGAGGGATCAGTTCGTCACGCTCGACCGCGTGCTCGATGAACCGCTCCGGGCGGAAGACGTACGGGTCGTCCCACAGCTTCTCGTCGTGGTTCTGTCCGAAGACATCGAGCACAACCATCCCGCCGGCCGGCACCGAGACGTCCCGCCAGGACAGGTCACGGACGGCGAGGCCGCCGAGGTAGGGCACGAACGGGTAGAAGCGGCGCACCTCGTGCACGAACGCGGCGGTGTAGGCGCTGTCGCCGGCGCGCAGCCGTTCGCGTTGGTTCGGCTGCAGGTGCAGCGCATGCGCCGTGTAGGCGACGAACCAGCAGACGGCGACACTGGGGCGGATGACGTTCAGCAGTTCGACGGCGGCCGTGTGCGGGTGGAGAGGCTCGCCGTCGGCCTCACGGTGCTCGCACACCGCGGCGAGCACCGACCCGTCAGGGGCGGCGACCCTGCCGGCGCGCACGTCGTCGACCAGTCGGGCGAAACGCTGCTCCTGACGGCTCCGTGCCCGCCGCGCCCACCAGTGCCGGGGCCCTGCGGTGGCGAAGCCGTCGACCATGGCGACCAGGTCGCGCGCGAGATGCTCTATGTCTTCCGTGGTGCCCTCGTCGAGCGGAACGCCCGCCCAGCGGCACACACCGCGCGTGAGCACCACGCTCGCGGCGTCGAACAACACGGTCTGTTCGGCCCCGCTCCATTCACGTACGGCCTCGTCCCACGCGGCGGTCACATGTTCCACAAGGCCGGCGATCCGGTCGGGGTGGAGCAGCGGCAGGAAGAAGCGCGGGTTTGCCCGTGACCCGGGTGCGGGTCACGCCGTCGGGGCGGTCGCGCAGCAGGCTGGGCAGCCACGTGTAGCCCTTGGCGAGAGCGGGCAGCGAACGGTCGATCAAGGGTGAGGTCGGCATCTCCATGACCGCCGGGTGCCCATGCCCGGGGCCGGGACACGTGCGGCCGGCGTGGACGCCCTGCCCTGAGGAGCCGACGTTGATCGCTGATCAGGACTCGGCGCCTGCCTCCCACTCGCTACGGGCGTCCAGGACTGCCTGGTGCGGCACCGAGGGCATCGAGGGGCGGTGCACGGTGAGGGTCTCGACGCGGAAGGACAGCTCGGTGGCTGTCGGGTCGGGAGGCGGATGGTAACGGCCCGCGCAGACGGAGAGGTTGACGATCAGGTAGGCGTGCCAGCGAGCGCCTACGCCCCGTCCGTCGGCGAAGACCTCCGTCCCGTCGAGCGACCACACCACATCGTGGCGGCCGAATGTGACCTGCAGATCGATGGTCGCGCCAGGACGTACCGCCGGACTTCGGAGATACTTCTGCCCCTGCCGGACGTGGTTGGAGAGTTCCAGGAGGTCCGGGTTGTCGGGGTGGTACTCGAAGACGTCGACCTCGTTGCCTCCGTCCCGCCAGGTCCAGATCGCCGGCCACGCGCCCAGCCCGGTGGGCAGGCGCACCCTGGTCCTGAGCTGGTCGCCGGTGCGTACGGTGAAGCCTTCCTCGCTTCCTTCGGTGGTGAGCAGACCGGTGTTCCACCAGCCGTCCGTTCGGCGGGTGGCGCGGAACGTTCCCGTGCGGGAGTAGGCAGGGTCCGAGGTGAGGTAGTCCAGCTTGTTGTCGCCCGGGTTGGTCGGGCCGCCGTCGGGATAGGCCCAGGAACGCCCAGCGACCCACTGGCGTTCAGAGGTGAAATCGGCAGTGAAGACAACATCGCTCACGAGCGTGCTCCGTGGTGGTCGAAAGCGGTGCGAGATCGTCCGAGTGCTGCCCGTGCGGGCCCCTGGGCATTCGGGCGTCACCGGACCGGGCTTCCGCTTCGTCCTCCTGGGGGAAAGGCGTGTGCGGTGGGGGCGAACGCGTGGATGAGACGCGAATGCAGGAACCCTTCTTGTGCCTGGTTGCAGGTGTCAGGTCACCTTGAAGCCGTCGAAGTTGGCCATGCCCCGTGTGCCGGTCCAGCCGTTGGCGGCGGTCATGAAGATTCCGATGTCCTGTGCGGTGGCCGTACCCGAAGGCGTGGCGGTGCCCACCTTTGTCCAGGTGACGCCGTCCGTGCTGGCCTCCCCGAGGTACGAGGCGCCGGATCTGGTCAGCCGCAGCCGCACCGGCGCGGTGAAGGACCCCGACAGTTCGATCGAGTCGAAATGGCCGTCGCCGTCGGCGTCCCAGCTCAGCGCGCACCCGTTGGACGGAGTGACCGCCAGGTTCACATAGCCGGCGCTTCCCTGCGCAGCCAGGTCGTTGCGGACGACGATGCCCGCCCGCGCCCAGCCCCCGGTCGGATCCTGAGCGGTGACCCTGACCTCGGCGACGGTCTTGTCGAGACAGGCGCCCGCCCGGTACACGGCCCCGAATTCGTTGGTGGCGCCCCACAGGTCCGCCCCGGCGCCCTCGATGGCGATCTCGTCGCCCGACTGGCCGAACACCGCGTCGTTGTAGGAGACCGTGCGGTACGGGTCCTCGACTCCGGTCGCGGCCAGCAGCCGTACCGGCGCCACCGCCTTCCCGCCGCCCGCGTACACCGCCGCCGCGACGACTTGGCCGACCAGTTCCGTGGGCTCGCCCGCCAGAGAGATCTCGAAGCGGGTGGTGAACGTGCCGCCGGACGTCACCGAGGGCGTGCGCACCGGATCGAGCGGTTTCGCCGTCATGCCCTTGGGGACGGCGACGGAAAGGGTCACATCGCGTGCGGGCGTGAACCCGTTTCTGTTGGTGAAGGTGACCGTCACCGTCGCGGGCGTGCCCTCGGCCACCGCCGCCCGGTCGGCCGCCGCGGTGAGGGCCGCCTGATGGGGAGTGGCGGCGAGCAGGTCGCGCACGCGGCGGGCCAGGACGTACGCGGAACCGTGGGGTTCGGTCGGATGAGTCTCGTGTGCGTGCGCCCAGCGGTCCTCCAGGGCGAACCAGTCGATCGTCGCCGGGTCCTTCCCCGTGGCGAGCGCGTCGAAGAACGTCTTCCAGCGGGTGCGGTAGAGGCCGCCGACCAGCCCGGACCACTCCCTGTTCGCGTAGTCGTGCAGGCCTTCTTCGCTGCTGGCGCGTCCGCCCCACGTGGTGAGGAGGGAGCGGACGTCGTACTCGAGGCGGTCCTTCTCTGCCCGGTCGCTGCCCCAGGAGCGGGCGTCGGCGAGCCACCGTCCGAGCAGGTGCGGGCCGGAGGTGGCCAGCAAATCGTCGAGGAGGTCCATCCAGGTCAGCCAGGTCCTGGTCAGGCGGCCGAAGAGGGCTTTGTCCCCTGCCGCGTGCGCGGCTTTGATCTGCGGGAGCAGTACCCGGCTGCGGTTGGACAGGACCTGCCGGGCCACGTCCACGACGTCGTACCGGTAAGCCGAGGTGTCCCGCAACTCGGGGCGTACGGCGAGGAGTTCGGTGAGCGCGGTGTCGAAGGCCGTGGTGTCGTAGCGGTCCTTCTCCGGGCCCCAGGCGGCGGCTTTGTTCGCCGTCAGGCTCGGACGGGCGCCGAACAGGCCGTCGGGGGCCTCGCTCCAGGAGTCCGCGCGTGACATGTCGTACGCGGTGTCGCGGATCGTCTGCCAGGCGGCGGCCGCGTGCCGGTCCGGGCCGCCGTAGCGGGAGAGGGCGTAGGCGGCGAACCAGTCGTCCAGGTCGACCGTTCCCGGTGTCCACGCGAGGTCCGTCAACAGAGCCAGAGCGGGTGCGTTGTTGTCGGCTGCCTCCGGCATCGCCGCGATGCCCGCGAGTGAACTGCCGTCCCTGTCGCGCCACTTGGGGTACTGCTCCACCCAGTCCGGTGCGTTGGCGCCGATCGGGGTGTGGCCACCGAAGTTCCAGATGCTGCCGAAGGCGTACGGGGTGCCGCCCCAGTCGCTCTCCCGGTCAGTGACGGTGGTGTACCGGTCCGACAGACCGTCCACGATCAGCATCCGGCTCTTGTCGACGCCGTCGAGCAGTGCCTTTGACGGGTTGGTCTGCCAGCCGAGGATCGCCCACACGGCCCCCGGGTGGGCCCTCTGCAGCGCCGTCTCGACGGCCTTGGCGGCCTCGCCCACCGGTACGTCACCGGGGTTTCCGCCTTCGTGCAGCAGGTCCATCTTGTACATCGTGCTGTCACCGAACCGCTCCGTCTGGGCCCGGTAGAAGGCGGCGGCCACCTCGCGGAAGGCCGTGGTGCGCGGGTCGAGCCAGTCGGGCCGTTTGAAGGCGCCCCAGGTGCCCTGCGCCACCACCGCCGCGTCGCCGCCGTGCCTGGCGGGGAAGTCGTCCGGGACGGTGCCGTAGTAGCCGGGGAGGACCGGCGTCATGCCCAGTTCGCGGGTCCGGTCGATGATCTTCTCGGCGAGCGCGGCCCGCCGCTCGATGAGCTGTCGGGAGACCGGTCCGCCGAAGCCGGACATGTTCTGGAGCAGCCACCAGGGCTGGTGGGCGGGGGCGGGGATCCAGGCGCGCAGCGCCGCGTCGGAGTAGCCGAAGCGGCGGAAGGTGTCGTAGTACACCGCGTCGCCGCCGATGTAGACGAGGACCCGGTTGACTCCGTGCAGGGCCAGCACGTCCAGCTCGTGCTGCCAGGCGTCCCAGGTGCGGTAGGCGCCGGTGTAGCCCTCGTTGGTGTCGTTGAAGGCGAAGCGGTGCGGCACGTTGGCCGCTCCCGTGATCTCCTTGGCCGGCGCGGGGAGGGTGCGCGGCAGGTTCAGCTGCTCGCCGGTCCAGGAGACGGAGGCGTGCGCGGTCCGCCGCAGGTAGGTGTGCAGGCCGGCGAGCAGCACCCCGGTACTGGTGCCCTCCACCGTGATGTGCCCGGCCCGGCCGGTGACCCGGAAGCGGTCGGTGTCGTCGGCGACGGCCCGCAGGGTGATCTGCCGATGGTGGTCGGGCAGCAGACGCTTCAGCGCTGCCGCGGCCGGAGTGGTGTCGAACAGGGGGCCGTCGGCCGCGTACGCGTCCTGCGGCCGGGCCAGAAGTGCGGCGCCGCCCAGCGCGACCGCGCCCGTGAGGACTCGTCTGCGGGTGACACCTGCGATGCCGAGGTCGCCTCGATTGGTGTGCATGAACGTCCTTCCGGCTGAGCTCAGTTGACCGTCATGGCGAAGATGTGCAGGGCGGGGACGCCCGACTGGAGGCCGTCGCTGACCTTGGGCAGGACCAGGGAGCGCAGCTCCTTGCCGGTCGCCAGGTCGACGCCGAAGGTGAACAGGCTGACGGGGGTGTCGTCCCGGCCGGTGGCGATGTGGCGGTAGGGGACCACCACCGCGGCGGAGGAGTTTGCCCCGTACCAGTCCTGGACGGCGACCGAGAAGGGTTGTTCGGTGCCGTCGGCGTAGACGATCCTGCCGTCGCCCCTGCCCGTGCCCCAGGTGCTGGTGCCCAGGAAGGACAGGCGGGAGCCGGAGCCCGACAGCAGCAGGGTCTGGCCGGCACTGACGACGTTGTCGAGGTTGCCGGGCGCGGTGTCCGGCCAGGTGAAGGTCACGCCGTCGTACGCGACCTCGGCGCCCGGCGTCAGCCCCACCGACGCCAGCGCCTCGGCGGACAGGCTGGAGTGCGAGCCGTCGATGTCGGCGACCGTGAGGGCGTCGCCGGAGGCGATCCCCGCGTTGTCGAAGGCTCCGGACAGCGAGCGGTACGGCAGCAGGACGGAGGACGTCGCGCGCGTGCAGTCGGAGCCGTGGCGGTGCACGTCGAACAGGGCGTGCGCGGTGAAGGAGACCCGGCCCTCGGCGTCGTCGGCGAGACGGGTCCGCCAGGTGCGGGTCACCGACCGGCCGGGCGCGAGGCCGCCCAGGCTGTCCGGTTCCCCGGTGCCGTTCACGGCGAGATAGAGCACGGTGCCGCGCAGCGCGATCCTGGTGGTGTTGGTGAGCGTGGCGGTCAGGGTCACGGCCCTGCCCGGCTCGGGGGCGGCCGGGGTGACGGTGAGCGAGACGGGCGGCGGGAGGAAGTCCTCCTCCGGGCGGAGGAGGTCCTCGGGGCGGTAGGCGGTCACGACTCCTCCACGGTGAAGTGGTCGAACACGGCCCGGACCGTCGTGCCGGGATGGTTGAGGTTCACCGCGCTGGCCACCACACCGGCGTCCAGGGCGCCGTTCGCGGAGGGCACGGTCGCGCTGGCGATCTCGTTCCAGGCGAGGCCGTTGGTGGTGGAGTACGCGGTGTAGGTGGTGCCGGAGCGGATCAGGCGCAGCCAGGCGGGATGGGTGGAAGCGCCGCCGCCCGCCCAGGTGTCGAGGTGGCCGTCGCCGTCGCTGTCGGTCATGAACTCCACGCCGTAGGACTGCGACATGGTCAGCACCGCGTAGCCGCCCTTCTCCGGAGCGGTCAGGTCGTTGGCCACGGCGATCCCGTACTTGGCGCTGGGGTTGTCGCTCCCGGTGAGACTGACCGTCTTGGCCTGAACCACGCTGGATGCGGCAACGGCGCCGGGAAGGCGGATGCCGCCCTTCTCGTCACGGCCGCCGGACAGGTCGGCGCCGCCCGCCCAGATCACGAGCTGGCTGCCGTACTGGCCGAACCGGGCGTCGTCCGTGGTGGCGAACGTCTGGTACGGGTCCCGTACGCCGTTCGGCTCGTAGGGCACGCTGACGGTCTTCGCGGCCCGCGCGCAGTCGGAGCTGCGTCCGTCCACGTCGAAGACGAGGTGCGCGGTGAAGGCGATGTCCCCGGCGGCATCGGTCGGCATCGACGTGCGCCAACTGCGGGTGATCTTCGCGCCGTGGCGCAGGTCACCGAGTGGGATGGTGCGCGCGGCGGTCGTCGCGCCCGGGTCCATCAGGTACAGGACGGCGCCGCGCAGCGGGAACGGGCAGCCGTTGACGAGGACCGCGGTGGCGGTGACGGCGTCGCCGACGGCCGGTTCGGCCGGTTCGGTGGTGACGGCGAGGGCGGGACCGAGGGTGTCCGTACGTGTGCTCACGCCGTTCACCGTCGTTCCCAGTCGACGGTGAAGGTGTTGGCGATCTCGCTGGGCAGCGTCTCCGGGACGCTGATGTGGATCTTGCCGTCCGAACGGGTCCATTTGAGCGGCCCGTTGTGGCCGAGCAGCCGGATCCGTGAGGTCGCGGAATGGGGGATGTCCGCGGGTACGGAGAGGGTGCCGCTGGGAGCGCCGAGGACGATGATGTTGAACTTGCCGGGGCTGACGGTGTACCGGATGCCGAGCGGGCTGCCCTCCTCCTCGGCCCGCAGCCAGGGCGTCGAGCCGTAGACCGCGGGGCCGTTGACCTTCAGCCAGGCGCCGATGTCCCGCAGCCGCCGCTGCATGACGTCGGGGATGGTGCCGTCCGGCTTCGGTCCGATGTTCAGCAGCAGGTTGCCGTTCTTGCTGGTGACGTCGGCGAGCAGATGGACGAGGAACTCGGAGGTCTTGTAGTCCTCCTCGATCTCGAACTTGTTGTAACCCCAGGAGTAGCCCATCGTGATGCAGCACTCCCACTTCTGGGCGTCCATCGTGGGGTTGGTGCGCTGCTCGTAGGTGGCGTAGTCGAAATGCGTGTCGAAGCGGTCGTTGACCACGACACCCTTGGGGCGGCTGCGGTTCTTGGCCTTGTTGTAGTAGTGGGCGAGGGGCTCCTCGCTGCGCCACGGCGGTTCGCCGGCCGGCCGGAACCACTGGCCGTCCGCCCACAGCAGTTCAGGGTCGTAGCGGTCGATGATCTCGTACAGCTGCTTGAGTTCGTAGTCGCCGATGTAGTCCTCGACGGGCCGGTAGCCGGTCATCGGGACCTCTGCGCCCGTGTAGAAGTTCTTCATCGGCCGGCCCAGCGCCGGGTTGAAGAACTCGCCGAGCGAGTAGTACAGGCCGGGCCGTACCGTGCCGCGTCTGCGGGCGGCCGCCATCAGCTCGCCGACCAGGTCCCGTTTCGGTCCGTACTTCCCCGCGTGACGGTCCGTCACCTTGCTGGGCCACAGGGCGAAGCCGTCGTGGTGCTTGCTGGTCAGCGCGAAGTACTCGGCACCCGCCTGCTCGAACAGCCGTACCCAGGCGTCCGGGTCGTAGTTCTCGGCCTTGAACTGCGGGATGAAGTCGTCGTAGAGGAAGTCCTGCCCGTAGGTGTCGCGGTGGTATTTCCAGGTGGGGTCGGTGTCGAAGCTCTGGTACCAGAGGTACCACTCGGCGGCCATCTGCCGGGCGGAGCCGGCGGGGACCGAGTAGACGCCCCAGTGGACGAAGATGCCGAACTTGGCGTCCTTGTACCAGCGCGGTACGGGGTGGGTATCGAGGGAAGCCTTCGTGGGCCGGTAGTCGGTGATGCCGCCGCCGATCGCCTGGGCGGCGCCGGGCGGGGCGAGGAGCACCGCTGAGCCGAGAGCGGTGGCCGTGGTCAGGAAGCGTCTACGGCTGACGTTCACAGGAGGCCTCTCAGTGGGTGGTCGAGAAGGAGTCGAAGACGGCTGTGGTGGTCTGGCCGGGGTGGTCGAGGTTGACGGCGCTCGCGACCATCCCGGCGTCGAGGCCGCCGCCGGCCGCGGACGGCACGGTCGCGGTTGCGATCCGCTGCCAGGTGGTGCCGTCGCTACTGGCGTACGCGGTGTAGGCGGTGGCGTCGCGGGTGAGCCGGAGCCAGGCCGGGTGGTACGAGGAGCCGCCGCCCGCCCAGGTGTCGAGCTTCCCGTCGCCGTCGCTGTCGGTCATGAACTCCACGCCGTAGCTCCTCGACATGGTGAGCACGGCGTAGCCGCCCTTCTCCGGGGCCGTCAGGTCGTTGGCGACGGCGATGCCGGCCTTGGCGGCGGGGCCGCTGCCGGTCTGCTCGACGAGGCGGGCGGTGACGCTGCCGGAGGCGGGTACGGCGTCCGGCACATGGATGGCGGCCTTCTCGTCCTTCCAGCCGGCCAGGTCCTGACCGCCCGCCCAGATCGCGAACTGCTCGCCGTTCTGGGCGTATTGGGCGTCCTCGGCGGTGGCGAACGTCCGGTACGGGGGTCTGACCGCGGACGGCACGGGGGTGACGTCGGCGGTCACCGTGTCGGTGTCGTGGCGTGTCCGGCCGCTCTGCCGGAAGGAGGTGCTTACGCCGATGTCGTACGGCCCCCAAGCCGTGCCGGCGGACGGGGTGACCCGCCAGGTGACGGTGGAACTCCCGCCGGGAGGGAGGGAGTTGGTGCCTGTTGGCCCTTCCGCTTCGGCGGTCCAACCATGCGGCAGGCGCAGCCCGGTGGCGACCCGGGTGACCGCCCTGTGACCGGAGTTGGTGACGGTCGCGGTGATCTCCGTGGCGCGGCCGGCCGGCAGACTCGGACGGGACGGGCTGAACCGGACGCGGGCCGAAGGGCAGTCGCGGGCCACCCGGAGGCCGGCGAGGTCGACGGCGTCGGCGAACGCCTTCATCCCGTTGTCGTCGGGGTGGAGGTGGTCGCCCGAGTCGAACGCGGCGGCGTAGCGGGTGGGGTCGTCCGGATCACGGACCGCCTTGTCGAAGTCGGCGTATCCGTCGAAGACGCCGCCGTCCCGTACGAACGCGTTGACCTTCTGCCGGTCGGCCTCCTTGGCCTCGGTCCAGTAGTCGCCCCAGCCCCGGTACGGAACCACGGTCGCGCCGATCACCCGCAGCCCGCGGGCGTGGGCCCGGCGGGCGATCTCCTTCATGCCGTCGATCACCTGATCGCCGGTGGCACCGCCCCAGCTGAGGTCGTTGACGCCTTCGAAGAGGAGCACCGTCCGGGCGCCCGGCTGGGACAGCACATCGCGCGCCAGGCGGTCCAGCGCCGAGGGATTGCCGTCGGTGCCGGCCGTGATGCGGTTCCCGCTGATGCCCTCGTTCAGCACCCCGGCAGTGGAGGTGCAGGCCGACAGCCGAGCCGCGAGGTAGTCGGGCCAGCGCCGGTTCGCGTCCGAGGTGGAGGCGGCACCGTCGGTGATGGAGTCACCGAGTGCGACGACGGAGCCCCGTGCCCGACCGCCCCGCACGTCGACTCCGGTGAGGAAGGGGAAGGTGGAATCGGTCCTGGTGAACGCGCCCCCACCGGCGTCTCCGGCGTGGTCGCCGCCGCCGTCGGGTGTCCAGTAGACGGTCTGCAGCCCCATCCAGTGCTGGCTGACGTGGGTGAGCCTACCGGGGAAGTACAGGCTGACCACCAGATCACTACGGGCCGCGACGGGAATCCGTAACCCGTCGCTCGCAGCCTGCCCGTGGGCCGGGATCGTCACGGCCGCCTTCCCACCGAACGTCAGATCGCGCGGAGCCGACACGGACGAGCCACCCGCCCGCCGGCCCACGGTCGCGTGGCCGATCGTCACCGGCTGGTCGGTGAACTCGTTGGTCAACCGGATCCGCACACTCGTCCCGCCCGCGCTGACGTGCACCGGGATCCGCACGGTCACCTCGGAGGTGCCGGGGTCGTACGAGGCGTGCTGCGCGGTCGCCCACGTCCCTGTCCACGCCTGCGGCCGGGTCCCGGCCTCGGCCGAGGCCGCCGGCAGCAGGGCCGCCAGTACGGCTCCCACGGCCGCGACCGAGGCCACGAAAAGTCGGCGCCCTCGCCGGTGTCCCAACAGTCCGACCATGCGTCGCTTCCTTCGTCCGGCGTTCTCGGGATGCGGTCCCACCGCTTGTCCGCGTTCGGGCATCACGCGCCACCCCCGCAACTCAGCCTGGCGTCGGCCCAGTCCGCGTGGTCGAGGGCGTTGCCGTCCCCGCCGTCGGAGACGACGAGTTCGAGTCGCCGGGCCCCGGTGACGTCCACGTCGATCGCCTTGGTCACCGTGTCGCGGTCGACGGTTCCGCTCTCGTAGACGGTCACTCCGTCGGCGAGGACGCTGTAGGCGACCGTGGCCGGGCCGTCCGGCCGTCCGTACGTCTCCTTGTCCAGGCCGAGTGCCGCTGTGAACCTCGTGCAGGTGCCGCCGAGCCAGACCCGCACCGAGCCGGCCGCGTGCATGCCGAGCCCCTTGGCGTAGGTGACGTCGTGCAGCCGCAGCGGCAGTCCGTCGCCCTGCGCGTTCTCGCCGTTGGACTGGTCGCGTTCGACTGGTCCCCAGCCGTTGCTTGACGACTGGAAAGGCAGATCGCTGATGTAGTGCTCGCCTGCGGTGAGCGGTGGGGGCTGGGCCGCGAATATCTTCTCGCCGGTTACCGAGCCCGTGACCTGGCCCGTTACCGGGCCTGTTGACGAGCTGCGGGTGAAGTACGCGGTGGCGCGCAGGACGGCGACGGTGCCGGTCCTCTGGTCGTCGGGCACGGTGACCGTCCAGGTCGCCTCGGCCGACCGGCCGGGCCTCACGGCGCCCAGCCCGACCTGGGAGTCCGGGCTCGCGCTCCAGCCCTCGGGCAGGCCGAGCGACAGGGACGCGCCGCGCAGGGTGCGGCCGTCGCGCGGTACCGAGACCGCGGCCGTGACCCGGTAGTGGCCGCCGGGCTCGACGGTGTCCGGGGCGTCGACACCCACCCGGGCCGGGACCGTCGGATCGGCGTACCGGCCGGGGGCGTAGGCCGGGGAGGCCACGTCGGCGACCCGAAGGGAGGAGGTGACGTTACCCAGGGTCGTCAGGCTCACCCTGCCGAGGCCGCCGCTCTTCGCGTCCTCGCTCCAGGAGGCGATGGCGATGGTGTTCCTGCCGTCGGTGCGCAGGATGCCATGGGGGATGGGGAAGGTGTGCTGCGGTCCGGTGTCGTTGACGTACTGGCCCATCAGCCAGCCGTTGACGTAGATCAGCGCACGGTAGTCGCGCTGCGGGTCGTCCGCGATGGTGACGCCGACGGAGACGTCCTGGCCCTTGGGCAGTCGGGGGTCGAAGGTGGTGCGGTACCAGGCGAGCCCGGGGGCGGTGTCGGCGGCCGGCAGTGTGGCACGGTCCCACGAGCGGTCCGGGTAGCCGGGCAGGGTCCAGCCCGAACGTTCCCCGTACAGGCCGCCGTTGTTCATCTGTCCGCGTACGGTGTCGACCGGCCGCTCACCGCCCCTGGCGCCCTGGACGCGCCAGGTGATCTGCGCGTCGGAGCCGGAGAGGTATGCCTCGGTCAGGCCGCGTGGTTGCTTGTGGTCGTCGCTGTTCCAGGTGAAGTCCTCGTTGTGGCCCATCGTGCCGACGAGGACGGAGACCACGTTGTCCGCTCCCTTCTTCAGCAGGCCGGCGGGGAGGGCGAAGGTGTGGCGTCCGGTCTGGCTGGTTCCGGCGAACTGGCCGTTGATCCACACCGAGTAGATGCCGACCGCCTTCGAGGCGGTGTCCGGGTTGGTGGCGAGAGCGGTGAGGGAGAGCGACGTCTCGGTGCCGGTGGCCTTGAAGTGGCCGCGGTACCAGACGTAGCCGTAGTGGTAGCCGTATTCGTCCTGGTAGAGGACGGGCAGGGTGCCCGGCTGGGTCGGGTTGTCCGTGGTCAGTTTGTCGGCGTAGGTCCAGGCGGAGTCGTCGAAGTCCGGAGCGGTTTCCGGGTTTTCGGAGGATGTCCTCCAGTCGGTCAGTTCGGGCAGGGTGACCGTCCGGGGGCCGGGAATCCTGCCGAGCAGACTGCCGGAGGAGGTGCGTTCGGTGGTCACCGGGGTGCCGTTCCAGGTGACCGTGCGGACGCCGGGGGCCGCGAACACCTCCAGCGGGCCGGTTTTCGCCGCGTCGCCGGTGAGGGCGAGGGTGGAGCCGTGGACGGTGGACGTTCGGACCAGCTCGGCGCCGCGGACCAGGGTGGTGCCGTCCGGCCGCCAGAAGCCGGCGGCCTCGGCGTCGGTGCCGATGAGCAGCAGCAGGTCGGGGCGGCCACCGCCGTGGACGAGGATCCGGGTCAGGCCCTTGTGGTCGTAGTCGAGCCGGAGATCGCCGTGTCGGGCGTCCCAGGTGCTCTTGGCGGTCCCGTCGAGCACGGTGACGTCCGGCTTCGAGGAGTATCGCAGCATCGTCTGCCCGGGGTCGCCCTCGGCGCCGTACAGGACCGCCACGTCCCTGCTCCCGGCCTTCGTGCCGGTCATCAGTTCGCTGGTGGAGTAGACGAGCCGTTGGCCGCCGAGGTCGTAGCCGGCGACGAGGATCTTGCCGGTCTGCCCGTTCAGCCGCACGCTCACCGGATAGGTGCCGTCCGGGGTCTTCCAGTCGAAGCTGGTGGTCGCGTCGGAGCCGGCCATGGGGTCGGTGTGGCGGACGTACAGGAACTGCGTCTTCGTGCCGGGGTTGGCGCGCGCCTCGACGTGGACGGCGTCGTCGGACGGTGTGGGCGCGTCCGCCGGTTCGGTGGCCGTGAGCGGGGCGGTGGTGGTGTAGAAGAGGCCCTGCCGCTTCAGCTCGTCGTAGTCGGCGCCGGTCTGCCGGGCCTCCGTGATCGGGGCACCGTAGTCGTACGACGTGTAGACCTGGCGCGGGTCGGCGACCCAGCCCCAGTTGGTGCCGCCGTAGGTCATGTACAGGTTCTGGACCGTGGTGCCCTGCATGATCTCGTGCTTGTCGACGATCTTCTCGTAGGCGGGGCCCATCTTCTCGCGGCACTCGTCGTAGCCGGTGTCGCCCCAGGTCTGGAACCAGCCGGTGCCCGCCTCGAAGACGGCGAGGGGCTTGGTCTCGTCCTGCCGTTGGAGCGTGGGCAGCCACCACTGGCCCTTGCAGAAGGAGTTGTACTGGTCGAGTTCGCCGACGAAGTCGAGCCCGTCGCCGCCCGCGTACTGAGCGTTCGGCTCGTTGCCGACGAGCGGGACGGTGATGCCGTCGGAGCGCACCTGCTTGCTCAGATCGGCGATGTACGGCCGGCCGTCGGGGTCGTAGAGCTCGTTCTCCACCTGGTAGAGCAGGACCGGTCCGGTGCCGTTGCTGACCTGGTGGCGGGCGAGGATCCGGTCGATGTGCCGCAGCCACTCGTGTGCCGCGGCCAGGTAGTCGGGGGCCGTGGAGCGGGCGCGGCCCTTCTGTGTCATCAGCCAGCCGGGGAAACCGCCGCCGTCCGTCTCGGCGTTGATGTACGGGCCGGGGCGCGCGATGACGTACAGCCCCGCTTCCTGGGCCATGTCGAGCAGCTTGTCGACGTCACGGATGCCGGAGAAGTCGTACTGTCCGGGCGCGGGGGAGTGGTAGGCCCAGTCGAAGTAGATGGAGACGGCGTTCATCCCGCCGGCCTTCATCTTCTGCAGCACGTCACGCCACAGGCCGGGGCTGGGCAGCCGCCAGTAGTGGAACTCGCCGGACCAGAGCAGGACGCGTTTGCCGTCGATGGTGACGGAGTACCGGTCGTAGGTGATGGCGTGGGGTGAGGCGGGGGCGGAGGATGCGGCGGCGGTCGTCCGGTCCGGAAGTTCGGTGGCTCCGCCGGCCGGGGCCGTGGACACGAGCGCGGTCAGCAGCAGGGCGGACGCGAGGCATGCCAGAGCGGCACGCCATCGCCTGGCGAGGCTCATTCGGTGCCTCCCGTGCAGGTGAGGTGGGCGGCGGCCCAGTCGGCGTGGTCCGTGGATACGTCCCCGCCGCTGTCCACCGACAGGTCCAGCCAGCGGGCGCCGGTGATGTCCACGTCGATGGGCGTGCCGGGGTCGGAGCCGAGGAGGGTCGGGCTCGTGAAGAGGTCGCGCCCGTCCGCGGTGACCTTGAAGGAGACGCTGCCGCTGTCCCCGACCTCGTCGTCCACTCCGGCGGTGGCCGTGAACCGGGTGCAGACACCGCCGAGATAGACCCGGACCTGGCTGTCTGCGTGCACACCCAGGCCCTTGGCGTAGGTGGTGCCGCCGATGGACAGGGTGTGTCCGTCACCGGCCGCGTTCTCACCGTTGGAGGTGTCCTTCTCGACCGGGCCCCAGCCGTTGACGGCCCGCACGAGCGGCAGATCGCTCACGTACACGTCCCCGGCGGGTGCGGGTGGCGGCACCTGCACGGCCCGTTCCCCGGTGGTCGTCGCGGCGCGACCGTCCTGCCGGTAGGAGGCGGTCGCCGACAGCAGGGCGTACGGGACCGTGTCGGCGGGCGGAGTGACGGTGTACGCGGCGGTGACCGTGGCACCGGGGGCGACCCGGGCGAAGTGTGTCGGGCCGTCCGCCTTGGCCGTCCAGCCGTCGGGGGCCTTCAGCGACAGGTCCACGTCGCTCGCCGCCTTCTCGGGGACGTGGAAGGAGACGGTCGCCCGGCCCGCCTCACCCGCGCTGAGGAAGGGCTCGGCGCCCACGGCCAGTTGGGCACCTGCCGGCGGGTCCGCGTACCTCTTCGCGTCGTACGACGGTGCCCTCACGGTCCCGATGGGGATGCCGCCCGCGCTCGCGCCGAGGTCGACGAGACGTGCGGAACCGGGTCCGGAGCCGTCGTGCGTGGACCAGACCGCGAGGGCGATGGTGTTGGTGCCGTGCTCGTCGAGCAGACCGCTCGGGATGACGAAACGGGACTGCGGACCGGTGTCGGCGAGATAGCGGCCGATGAGCCAGCCGTTCACGAAGATCTGGGCCTGGTAGTCCTTGCCGCCGTTCCCGTCGGCGAGTTCGAGGGCGAGGGGCGTGTCCTGGCCGCGGGGCAGGTCGAGGCGGGCCGTGGTGCGGTACCAGCGCACGCCCGGGCCGGACTTCGCGGACTGCGCGGCGAGGGCCGTACGGGTCCAGGAGCTGTCCGGGTATCCGGGCAGCGACCAGCCTGAACGCTCGCCGTACAGACCGCCGTTGTTGTATCCGCCGCGTGCCGTGTCGACCGGGTGTTCGCCACCTCGGGTGCCCTGGATCTTCCAGGTGATGGTGGAGTCGGCGCCGATGAGGCCGGCGGAGAGCAGCCCGCGCGGTTCCTTGGAGTAGTCGTGACCCCATTCCTCGTTGTGGCCGGCGTTCTCGACGAGGACGGAGAGGACGTTGTCGCCGCCGTCCGTGAGGGCCCCGTCGGGGATGTCGAAGGTGTGCGTGCCGTCGCCGGAATGGCCGAGGCAGTGGCCGTTCAGCCAGACCGCGTAGAGGCCGTGCGGGCCGGTGTTGGCGTTCAAGGTCACCGCGCTCGTGCGGCCCGTGGTGCGGAAGCGGCCCCGGTACCAGACGTCGCCCTGATGGAAGCCGTATTCGTCCATGGCGAGGACGGGGGTGTAGCCGGCGAGGTCGGGGTTGTTGGCGGTGAGATGGTCGGCGGCAGTCCATGCGGAGTCGTCGAAGTCGGGTGCGGACTCGGGGTTTTCGCCGTGTGTGCGCCAGTCGGTGAGGGCGGGGAGTTGCACCGGGCGGGGTGCGGGGGTGACCGCGGTGCGGTGCCCGTTCCACGTCACGTGTGGGGCGTCGGCGATGACCTCGATCTTCGCGACCTTGGTCGAGTCGCCCGTCAACTTCAGCGTCCCGTGGTCGACTTGGGCGGTACGGAGGAGAGACGGGCCGCGCACGAGCACCGGCCCGGCGCCGGTGTCCTGCCGCCACCAGTGCGTGGTCTCCTGATCGTCGGCGATGAGGAGGACCAAGTCGCCCACGCGGACCCGGATGAGGCCCTGATGGGTGTAGTTCAGCCGCAGGTCACCGCGTTCGGCGTTCCAGGTGACATCGGCCTTTCCGTCCAGGACGGTGACCTTGGGCCGGGACCTGTATCGCAGTACGGTCTCTCCCGCCTCGCCCCTCCTGCCGTACAGCAGTGCCACGTCGTCGGCGCCGATCCGGGTGTGGGTCATGATCTCGGAGGTGGAGTAGACGAGCCGCTGCCGTTCGAGGTCATAGCCGGCGACCAGGATCTTGGCGTCCCGGCCGGCGACCGTGACGGTGCCCTGCTGCGGGACGCGCGGGTAGTCGCCGTCCCGGCCGGACAGGGCGAAGGTGGTGCTGTCGGTGTCCTTCACCCGGGTGTCGGCGTGCCGGACGGTGAAGAACTGGGTGCCGTCGTCCGGGTTCACCCGCCGGTCGATGTGCAGGGCGTCGTCGCTCGGCGCGGGCGCCTCGGCCCGGTCGGTGCGGGCGAGCGACCGCACCGCGTTGACGAAGTAGCCGAGCCGCTTGAACTCCTGGTACTTGTCCGTCAGTTGTCGTGCCTCGGTGATCGGCGCGCCATAGTCGTACGACGTGTAGACGGCGTTGGGGTCGGCGAGCCAGCCCCAGTTGGTGCCGCCGTAGGTCATGTAGAAGGACTGGCCGGTGACGCCCGCGGCGATGTTCATCTTGCTGAACACGCGGGTGAAGTCGGTGCCGGTGAGCTGGCGGCAGGCGTTGTAGCCGGATCCGCCCCAGGGGTCGAAGGCGCCGCCCTGTGCCTCGGGGATGATCAGCGGGGACTCGGGCTTGAAGTCGTTGACGTAGGAATAGTCGGGCAGGTCCTTCCAGGCGTCGGGAGCGGAGCAGTCGAAGCCCTGCGGGTAGGCGTCGAAGCCGTAGATGTCCGGCGCGCCCTTGCCGCTGACCCAGTTCCTGTTGGGTCCGCCGTCGTTGACGAAGGTCGGGACGTCGATGCCGTCCTCGCGCGCCCAGTCGATGAGGGTCTGCATGTAGTCGGGGGACAGGCCGCCGCCCTGGTACTCGTTCTCGACCTGGTACAGGATCACCGACCCAGTACCGCGGGTGAGTTGGTGCCGGGCGATGATCGGGTTGATCCGGCTCATCCACTCCCGGGCGTCCTTCATGTACCCCTCGTCGGAGGTGCGGTTCACGCCCGCGTGCGTCTTGCGCCAGGCAGGTAAGCCGCCGCCGGAGACCTCGGCGTTGATGTACGGGCCGGGGCGGGCGATGACGTACAGGCCCGCTCGTTCGGCCTCGTCGAGGAGTCGCTCGACGTCGCGGACGCCGGTGAAGTCGTAGGAGCCGGGGGCGGTGGAGTGGTAGCCCCAGTCGAAGTACAGGGACACGGAGTTGAATCCGGCGGCTTTGATCTTCTGCAGCACGTCGCGCCAGGCGTCGGGGCTCGGCAGCCGGAAGTAGTGCAGTTCGGCGCCCCACAGGTACACCGGTTTTCCGTCGATCCGCACGGAGTACTGGTCGTAGGTGACGGTGTGCGCCTGTGGCGCGGCAGCCGGCGCTGTCCGGGGGGTGGCGGCCTCGACGGCGGGCGCGGCCAGGCAGCAGGCGGCCAGCAGTGCCGAGGTGAGGAGGGCGAGCCAGGTTCTTCTCATGATCATGATGTCAGCGCCTTCACTACCGCGGCCCGCGCGGTCTCGACATCGGTGACGTCCTTCGTACGGCCGTCGAGGTCGCGTGTCGCCGTGGTGAGGGCCTGGGTCAGTGCGTCGCTGTCGCTGGTGCCGCCGTTCTTGTTGCGGAGTTCGTCGATCAGCTCGAAGTCCTCGATGCCCTCCTTGAGTTGCTCCCAGCGGACACTGGACATCGGACCGTTCTCGCCGGGGTAGACCAGGTACTCGTCGCCCTGCGTGAAGATGTAGACCGGCTGGCTGAAGGGGTCGGACGTCCAGCTGTTGTACGACCAGCGCAGGAAGCCGTCCAGGTGGCGTTGTGCCGCGATCCACGGCAGCATCCGGGCCTCTACGGCGGGGGAGTAGGAGAGTGTGTTGGGGTGGGCCGGGGTGCCGTACACGTAGAAGGTGGTGACCTTGCCCTCGGCCCGGCGCTCCTCGGCCTTCTTGGCCGTCATCTGGTCGATGGTGTCCCAGCTGACGGACAGGTCGGAGGCGAGGTCGGCGGTGCCGGCCGAGCCGGCGACGGAGATTCGCCGGTCGAATTCCGGTGCGACCTCGTGGACGAAGTCCCGGACGACCGTCATGGATTCGACCGGCCGCTCGTCGAACGACAGATAGGTGTGGTCCAGCCAGCCCTTGGCCCGCAGGTGTTTGACGAAGGCGGGCAGGAAGGTTCCCCACGCCTCGCGCCAGCGGTCGCCGCCGAGGTCGACGTTCTGGTAGACGCTCTTGCCGGTCCGGGTGTCGGTGTAGGTGAGGTGCTCGCCGTCCTGGAACGCCAGCATGGAGAACGCCCCGATGTCGGGCCCGACGCCTGCCTTGAGCGCTGTTTTGACGTACCTGTCCCAGCGGGAGAAGTCGAAGGAGAACCGGGTGCCGTCCCACTTCCAGGGGACCATGCTGGAGTAGGGCGTGGCTGTCTGCGACTGGCGGGTGCCCAGCGACCACTGGTGGTGCCACGGGTTGTCGACGATGGTGGTGTTGACGACTTTCTGGCCGTGGCCCGCCAGGTCCTTGTCGTACGCCTCGATCAGCTTCCAGTGCCGGTCCGACCAGGGCTCGACACCGCTGTTCAGCGCCATCGTCTCGGGTTGGGCCCACACGTCGAGGAAGAAACCGTAGTCCTTCGCGTCCGGCACGGCGGCGGTCGCCACCTGGACGGTGAGCGGGTAGGTGACCTTGGTGCCGTCGTCGGCGGTCACCCTGACCGTGCCGGTGTAGGTGCCCGCGGCCGCGGTCTTCGGAATGTGGAAGGTGAACCACAGCGGCTGCGCCGCGTAGGCGGGCACGTCGACCGAGGAGCCCTCCTGCAGCGCGTCGCCGACGACGTCCGGGTTCCGGTCGCCGGAGACCTCGGTCGGGGAGCTGACCTGGTCGATGGTGGCCGACCAGTCCATCTCGGTCTTGGAGCGCTGCACGGGCACGTACTTCACGAACCGGACCTGTGTCCCGGCGCCGGAGATCCTCGCCCCGCCGGGCCCGGTGAGGTCGCCGACGCTCGCCCGCACGCGGTGCAGGTCGTGGCCGGAGGCGATGGCCAGTTGGGCGGAGACCTGCTCGTTGCGGACGGCGGACAGGGACAGGTCCCTGGTGTCCTTGCCCTGGATGGCCTTGGTCGGGTAGCGGGGGACGCGGATTTCGGCGGAGGAGGCGAAGGAGCCGGTCGGGACCCAGGTGATCGTGTCCCTGGTGCCCATGGCGTCGGCGACCTTGACGGTCAGCCAGGTGGTCGTCGCCCTCTCGTTGACGTCCTTGGTGGATGTGCCGGTGCCGGCGATCGCCGTGGTTGTCGCGGCTATGACAATCCCGGCGACGAAGGCGGCGACGGCCGTCGGAACGCGTGACATGGTCCGGGCCCCTCTCAGGCTCGTACTGGACAGGGTCGAAGGCCGGGCAGGGTTCAGGAAGTGAGGAGGTTCAGGAAGGGACGGGGTTTAGGAAGTGGGGGTTCAGGACGTGACGGAGAAGGCCTTGAAGACGGCCTCGCTGGCATTGCCGGGGTAGTTGGCGTTGACGGCACTGGCGACCAGTCCCGCGTCCTCACTCCCGGCGGCCGACGGCACCTGCGCGGTGCCCACCGTCGTCCAGGTCTCGCCGTCCTTGCTGGCGTACGCGGTGTAGGTGGTGCCGTCGCGGACCAGCCGCAGGTGGGCCGGATAGTACGTCGAACCGCCGCCGGCCCAGGTGTCGAGGACGCCGTCGCCGTTGCTGTCGGTCATGAACTCCAGCCCGTAGCTCCTGGTCATGGCCAGGACCGCGTAGCCGCCCTTCGCCGGGTCGGTGAGGTCGTTGGCGATCGCCAGCCCGGACTTGGCAGCCGGGCTGGCACCGCTCTGCGAGACCAGTTGCGCCTGGACGGTGGAGTGTTCGCCGGCCGCGCCGTCCAGGTAGACGGTGCCCTTCTCGTCCTTCCAGCCGGACAGGTCCTGCCCGCCCGCCCAGATGGCGAACTGGTCGCCGGCCTGCGCGTATTGGGCGTCGGTGGTCTGCGTCGTGCGGTAGGGGTCGTGGACGGCGCCGGGGGCGGCTTCCACCGTGGCCCGCACGGTGTCGTCGACGGCGACGGTCCTCCCGGCGGCGGTCCTGTAGGTCACCGTGCCGGTGAGGTCGTGGCCGCCCCATGCGGCGTCGGCGGCCGGGGTGACCGTCCAGGTGGTGGTGTACGCGGCGCCGGGCGCCAGGGAGCGCGCGGTCGCGGCGTCGGTGGGCCGTGCGGTCCAGCCGGCGGGCACGGTCAGGGAGGCGCGGACGGCGTTGATGGCCGTGGTGCCCCAGTTGGTGGCCGTGGTGGTGACCTCGAAGGGCTTGCCCGACCCGGTGCTGGGCGCGTCCGGTCCGATCAGGACGGACGCGGCCGGGACATCGTCGCGCTTCAGGGCCCGGATCGCCTTCGTGGCGCCCTTGGCGCCGAGCTTGACGAAGGTGGGCGTCACCCCGAGGGGCGCCGCGTACCCCTTGAGGGTCGCGGGGCCGTGGATGACGGTGCCGTGGTTGGCGTCGAACCAGGCGCCGGACGGGAGGTACACCGTGCGGGTGGCGCCGGAGCCGAGCTTGGGCGCGGCCAGCACGGCGGGGCCCAGCATCCACTCGTCGGCGACCGTGTAACTCGGTTGGTCCTTGGGGAAGTCGAAGAACAGCGGACGCATGATCGGGTCACCCGTCCGCAGTGTCGCCTGCACCTGGTCCCAGATGTAGGGGGCCAGCCGCTCGTGCGCCTTGATGGCCGCTCTGTACAGGTCGATGGTCTGCTGGTCGTACGTCACCTTCTGGCCGGTGGTGACGTCGTTGGTCTCCACCGGTGAGGTGGAGGCGTACATCAGGGGCATCAGCGATGCCGACTGCGCCCATCGGATCAGGACGTCCTTGCCGGGAGCGGCCTGCCCGCCGGAGCCTCCGATCATGTCGGACTCGACGAACGGGTAGCCGATCGTGGAGATCGCCAGGTTCTGGCTGACCGATGCCTTCAGGGAGTCCCAGCCGGTGCCCTTGTCGACCTGGCGGGTGACGAAGCCCGCCTGGTGGGCGGTGGAGTTCCAGTGGACTCGGATGCCGGCGCCCTGGAGGTCGTAGGTGTCGGCCAGTTCGGTGCCGAGCTTCTGGTAGTCCGTGGCCTGGTGGCCCTGGCGTGGGGCGCACTTCTCGTCGAAGAAGCGGGTGTCGAACTTCAGCCCGTCGATGCGGTACTTGTCCATCAGGGTCTTGAGGTTGCCCTCGTACCAGGCCTTGGCGTCGGGGTTGGCCAGATCGATGATCCCGGCCTGGCCGTTCCACCAGGTCACTTCGCACGGCTTGCTGGTGTCCTTGGCGTCCATGAGCAGATAGCCGTGGTCGGCCGCGTACTGGTAGTTGGCGGAGTCGAGGTTGATCCACAGGGTGACCCAGAGGCCGAAGTCGAACCCCATGGCGTGGATCTTGTCGGACAGCCCCTTGGGATCGGGGAAGGTCTTGGGATCCCAGGTCAGATTGCCGTAGTTCGACTCCCACTTGTCGTCGAGCTGGATGGTGTGCCCGCCCAGGCCGTTGTCGTGGAGCTCGGTGGCGTAGGCGAGCAGTTTCTGCTGGTCGACCTTGGTGTAGAACTGCGCCCAGGAGTTCCACAGCGGCTTGGCGTACTGCTCGTACGTGGCATCGCTCTTGGCCGGTCTGCCGACGATGCCGATGTAGTCGCGGTAGACCGCGAGCGGGGTCGACTCGACGAAGACGGTGGCCTTGTAGGTGCCGGCCGCGTCGACGGTGAAGCGGCCGAGGCCGTCCTTGCCGCCGTTGACGGAGACGTCCATGGTGTCGCCGGTGTCGACGCGCAGTCCGGTCGAGGCCGAGGTGTACCAGAACGGATCGATCATGTTGTACGAGGCGGGGCCGAAGCCGGTGTGCTCCACCTGGCCGCTGTCCAGCGGCCAGGGCTGGTCGACTCCCGGTCCGCCCTGCGGCGTCTGCGCCTCGCCGTGGCCGTACCAGTGGCCGGCCGAGGACAGGTCGTAGACGAGGCCGAGTTGCTTGGGTCCGCCGCCGTGGACGTCCCAGTCGAGCTGGTAGCGGTCGGCGCGGGGCGTGATGCGGGCCTCCACCGTGGCGCCGGCGAGTGTGCTGGCGGCGGTGACGGTCAGGACACCGTTCTTCCAGGCCCAGTCGGTGACGGTGGTCGCGTGCTGCCAGCTGCCGTCGGCCGCGGTGAAACGCAGGGCGCCGGAGTCACCTGAGGCGGTGGCGAGGACCGTCTTCCGGGCCCGGCGCGTGGTCAGGGCGAGTTCGTCGGTGGCCACGTCGAGGCTGTAGCCGGGAGCGTCGGCCGAGGCCGGCACGGAAACCGTGACGGCGTGCGCGGAACGGGTGACCTGGGGCCCACCGGTGGAGGCTGCGGCGGGGCGGGCGGAGGCTGCTGCCGCTGCGGTGGATCCGGTGACGGGCGCCACCAGCAGCGCGCAGCTCAGGATGGCAGCGATCAACAGGCCGCCGGTGCTGCTCAGTCGGGGGTGCACTCGTGTCCTCCTGTCGGACAGGACGGGGCTCGGAAGCGGCGGTGCGAGGTGCGGGTCGACGTGCGGAGTGCACGGCCACGACGAAGCGCGGTGCCGGGCAGGGCGTGCGAAGTGCTTGATGTTGCGTGCGCATGCAAGATTTCAAGCGATTTCGCACATGCTCTTGCTGTAGGCGCCACCTGTCAACATGTCAGGCACGCGGCCTCCCGAGCCTCCCGGCGACTGTCCTCGACCCGCTGTCGTCCCTGGTGGCGGTCGGTTCCGGGCCTTGCTGAGAGGTCTCGCCGGGCCCAGAAACCGCTTGTAACGGAGGGGTAAATTCTGCTCCCCCGCCGAGATCCGCCCCGCCTCGCCGAGATCCGCCCCGGGGCGCCGCCGGGTCAGGCCAGGATCACGGAGCGGGTCAGATGGCGCGGATTGTCCGGGTCCAGTCCGCGCGCCGCGGCGAGGGCCGCGGCCAGCCGGTGCACCACGACGAGGTCGGCCAGTGGGTCCCGGCCCAGCGCCACCAACTGCCCGCCGGTGCGCGCGATGTCGTCGGCGAGACCGGACGGCAGGGCCGCCGGGTCCCCGAACCACCACGTCACACGGCCGGGACCGGTGACACTGATCGGACCGTGCCGGTACTCCATCACCGGGTATGCCTCCGTCCAGGCGCCCGCCGCCTCGCGCATCTTCAGGGCCGCCTCCTGGGCGATCCCGTACGCCCAGCCCTGACCCAGGAACGTGAACTGCTCGGCCTCCAAGACCGCGTTCGGCAGAGGTTCGCTCAGCGCCGAGTGCCCCTGCAGCGGCAGATGCCCGAGGTTCTCGCCCAACAGCGCCCGCAGCAGCACCAGTTCGGTGCTGGCGAACCGGGTCTGGACGACCGAGATCTCGTCGGCGAAGTCCAGCAGGACGACCGCGTCGGCCACTTCCGTCACCGGCGATTGCGGTACCGCGGTCACCGCGGTCGTGGCAATGTGCCCGCCAAGCCGGCGCAGCAGTTCCAGCACCTCGGTCGTGGTGCCGGACCGGGTCAGCGCGACCACCCGGTCGTAGGCGCGCCCCGTCGGCATCTCGGAGGCGGGAAAGGCGTCGGTCTCGCCGTGGCCGCCCGACTCCCGCAGGGCCGCGTACGCCTGGGCGATGAACCAGGACGTCCCGCAGCCGACGACGGCCACCCGCTCGCCGGGCCGAGGCAGCGAGGCGGAGAGGGTGTCCTCGGGGTGCCGGGCCAGTGCCACGGCCCGCCGCCAGCAGTCGGGCTGGGTGGCGATCTCGATCTCGGTCTGACTCATCGGGAGAACTCCCCTCTCGGGCGCGCGGCGTGACCGATGTGTGATGTGACGGCCCTTGACACCGTGCGCAATTGATTGAGCATCATGTCGTTCGATGATTGATAGCACCGCTAAGCGAGCATAAACAAGCATGAGCGCGAGCTTGCAATCAGGCGGGCCCGCGTCAGTCGAAGCACGCGATGCGTGCGGAGAGGCAGTCCGTGAAACGGCACCTCGCAGGTCTCGCCGGGGGACTCACCCTGGTACTGGCCATCACCGGATGCGGCAAGGGCAGCTCCTCGGACAGCGGCGGATCCGACGGCAGGACGATCCGGTTCGTCGCGGCGAAGTACGACGACGACACCCAGGCCTACTGGACGGCACTGATCAAGGACTTCGAAGCCGCGAACCCCGGTTACCGGGTGAATCTCGAAGTCGTCGACTGGGAGCAGATGGACTCCAAGGTCAAGACGTACGTCCAGACAAAGCAGGAACCCGACGTCCTCAACTACAACAAGTTCTCCGACTTCGCCCGCGACGGCCTGGTCTACAAGGCGCAAGACGTCGTCGACCGCAGGGTGCTGACCGACTTCCTCCCGCTGTTCCGGGACAAGGCGCAGTACGAGGGAGTCCAGTACGGCCTGCCCCTGCTGTCCAGCGCACGCCTGTTCTTCTACAACAAGGACATCTTCGCCAAGGCGGGTATCGCCCGGCCGCCGTCCACCTGGGCCGAGGTCGAGGCCGACGCCAAGAAGATCAAGAGGGCCGGTTACATCGGCCTCGGGCTGCCGCTGGGGGCCGAGGAGGCCCAGGCGGAGTTCCAGATCTGGGCGATGAACAACGGCGGCGGCTGGACCGACGGCTCGGGCAAGTGGGCGATCGACCAGCAGGCCAACGTCGACACGCTCACCTATCTGCGCAAACTGACCAAGGAGAAGGTCACCCAGCCCAACCCGGAGGCCACCAACCGCAAGGACGTCTTCAACGAGTTCGCCCAGGGCAAGATCGGCATGCTCAACGGCGCGGTCTTCATGCGCAAGGGCTTCATCGACCCCGTCAACCCGAAACTCAACTACGGCGTCGCGGCCCTGCCGAGCAAGGACGGCAGCACACACAAGACGCTCGGCGTGCAGGACTACCTCGTCGCGTTCAAGAAGAGCGGCGGGTCGAACAAGGCCACGGTGAAGAAGTTCCTCGACTTCCTCTACCAGAAGGAGAACGCCGCCAGGTTCCTCTCCACCGAGGGATTCCTGTCGGTCACCAAGTCGGCCGGTGACGCGCTCAGTTCCGACAGCGCGAACGCCGCCTACTACAAACCGTTCGTTGACGCCCTCGCCGACGCGGAGTTCGCCCCCGCCGACGACCCCGCCTGGGCCGCGGTCGACGGCGCCGTGAAACAGCGCATCGGCACGGCGGTCGCCGGCGGCGACCCGGCGAAGGTCCTGGGCGAGATCCAGAAGACCGCGCAGAAGGGCGAGTGACGTCGGTGGCCGTACATGATGTCACCGTGAGCGCCGCCGGGACCGGACAACCGGCCCCGGCGGCGCCACCCCCCACGCCGCACCGCCGGCGCAGGTCATGGCGCGTGCTGGAGCCGCTGCTGTGGCTCGGTCCCGCGATCCTCCTGATCCTGGCCATGGTCGTCTGGCCGGTCTTCGAGATGGCCCGTACGTCCCTGACCCGGGTGAGTTCCACCGGACTGTCACAAGGGTTCGCCGGCCTGCGCAACTACTCCGACCTGTTCGCCGAGGACGACCTGCCCGGAGTGCTGCTGCGCACCCTCGTCTGGGTCATCGGCGTCGTCACCGTCACGATCCTGCTCTCTCTCGGCCTGGCCCAACTCCTCAACTCCCGTTTTCCCGGGCGCCGGTTGGTGCGGTGGGCGCTGATCGTGCCTTGGGCCTCGTCCGTGCTGATGACGGCGCTCATCTGGCGGTGGATGCTCAACGACTTCTACGGCGTGGTCAACCGGCTGCTCATGGACCTCGGCGTACTGGACGCCCCCGTCAACTGGCTGGCCCGCCCCGGGCAGGCCCTGGTCGCGATGATGGGCGTGGCGGTGTTCGTCTCGCTGCCGTTCACCTCGTTCGTCCTGCTGGCCGGAGTGCAGAGCATCCCCGCAGAGGTGTACGAGGCGGCGCGGGTGGACGGCGCGGGGCCGGTCCGCGGCTACCTGGCCATCACCCTGCCGCTGCTGCGTCCCTCGCTGGTGGTAGCCGCGATCATCAATGTCATCAACGTGTTCAACTCGTTCCCCATCATCTGGGCCATGACGCGCGGCGGCCCCGGTTTCGCCACCGACACGACGACCACCTACCTGTACAAGCTCGCCTTCGACAACCAGTCGGTGGGGGAGTCGGCCGCCATGGCCGTCGTCAATTTCGGGCTGGTCCTCGCCGTGGTGCTGGTCTATCTCCGCGTCGTCCGCCGACAGGAGGACACCGCGTGAGCAGGACCGCCGTCACGCCTCGTGAGGCCGCGCCGCGCAGGGGGCGGCCCCGGCCGATGAAACTGCGCACCGTCCTGCTCACCGCCGCGGGATGGCTGGTGGCGCTGGCGTTTCTCGCGCCCTACGCGGAGATGCTGCTGACGGCGCTCAAACCGACCCCCGAACTGATGAAGTCCCCGCCGTCCTATCTGCCCTCCCGCTGGCAGTGGTCGAACTTCACGCACATCTGGTCGCTCACCGACCCGCAGGTGAGTGACGCGATGCTGTTCTCGCTGTACGTCGCCGGGGCAGCGACGCTGCTCACCCTGGCCGTCGGCCTGCCCGCCGCGTACTACACCGCCCGGCACCGCTTCCGCGGGCGCGGCGCCTTCCTGCTGCTCGTACTCGTCACGCAGATGTTCGCGCCGACCGCGCTGCTGGTCGGCATCTACCGGGAGATGGTCAGCCTCGACCTGACCGACACCGCCGAGGGCCTCATCCTCGTGAACGCGGCGTTCAACCTGCCATTTTGCGTGTGGATCCTCAACGCGTACTTCACGAGCATCCCCCGGGAACTGGAGGAGGCCGCCTGGCTCGACGGCACCGGACGGTTCGGCGCGCTCACCCGTGTCGTCCTGCCGCTCGCGATGCCCGGTGTGGTCACCGCGCTCGTCTACACCTTCATCGGCGCGTGGAACGAGTACGTGGTGGCGCTCACCGTCACCTCCTCCAGTAACCGGATGACCTTGACCAGGGCGATTCCCGGGTTCGTCACCTCGTACCACGAGCAGTGGCAGTACCTGTTCGCCACCTCGCTCGTCTCGATCGTGCCCGTGGTGGCGCTGTTCGTCTTCGTGGAGCGTCACCTCGTCGCCGGGCTGACCGCGGGCGGTGTCCGCGGATGACGCCGGAATACACACCGCGGTCAGGGCAGCGGCATGTGGTGTCAGGCGCGGATGACCTCGACGCCGGCCGCCGTGAACGACTCGGTCAGCTGGTCCGAGGCGGCCCTGTCGGTCACCAGGACGTCGATGTCCTCCACCGGACAGATGCGGGCGAAGGCCCGCCGGTCCAGCTTGGAGGCGTCGGCGACCGCGACGACCTGCTGCGCCCGGCGGGCCAGCGCCCGGTTGATGCTGGCCTCGCCCTCATGGTGGGCGGTCGCCCCGTGGGCCACGTCGATGGCATCCACCCCGATGAAGACCTGATCCAGCGCGATCTCCGCGAGCAGTTCGGTGGCCAGCGGCCCGATCAGCTCATAGGACGCCGGCCGGGCCACCCCGCCGGTCACCACGAGCTTCACGTGGCGGCGTACGACCAACTCGTTCGCGATGTTCAACGCGTTGGTCACCACGGTGACCGCCGTCTCCGCACCGCCGGAACTCAGGTCGGCGCGGGTGGCCAGCGCCCGCGCCACCTCGGTGGTCGTGGTGCCGCCGTTCAACCCCACCACGGCGCCGGCCTTCACCAGCCCTGCGGCCGCGTGTGCGATCCGCTCCTTCTCCGGAGCGTTGCGCGCGGCCTTGTAGCGCAGCGGCAAGTCGTAGGCGATCGCGTTGATCACGGCCCCGCCGTGCGTGCGGGTGACCATCTGCTGGCGGGCCAGCTCGTCGAGGTCGCGCCTGATCGTTGCGGCGGAGACCTGCAACTCCTCGGCAGCTGCCTCGACTTCGATCCGCCCGTCGCGGGTCAGCATCTCGAGCAGTGCGCTCCACCGGGCCTGCGGTGCCGCCATGTCTCACAACTCTCTGTCGCTGGTGTGCGCAGCGATG
This sequence comes from Streptomyces sp. NPDC006476, assembly GCF_040612015.1. NCBI lineage: Bacteria > Bacillati > Actinomycetota > Actinomycetes > Kitasatosporales > Streptomycetaceae > Streptomyces > Streptomyces sp. NPDC006476. The sequence continues at coordinate 42,880 of NZ_JBEXPK010000040.1, forward strand.
TGCGCATGTCCATGAAACCACTGTGCGTGATTGGGTATTTTATGGCCTTCAAGCGAGCAAAATACTGCACATGTGCCAAACTTTTCTCGCGACCGGGCTCCCCGAAGTCCGCGACCGGAGGTCGGCAGTGGTACTGACTCCCACCGCCGCCGTGGTGAGCGCCGCCTGCCGCGACGGGCGGGCCGTCGGTGCCTTCAACGTGATCACCCTGGAACACGCGGAAGCCGTGATCACCGGGGCGGAAACCGCAGACCGCCCGGTCATCTGTCAGATCAGCGAGAACGCCGTACGGTTCCACGGCGGTCGGCTCGCCCCGATAGCCCGCGCCACCGCCGCGCTCGCCGAAGCGGCAGCCGTCCCCGTCGCGCTGCACCTCGACCACGTCACCGACGAAGCGCTGCTGCGCCGCGCCGCGGACTGCGGCTTCGGATCCGTCATGTTCGACGCGTCCGCGCTGCCGCACGCGGAGAACGTCGCCGCCACACGCGCCGCGACGCGGTGGGCACACTCGCGGGGCCTGTGGGTGGAGGCGGAACTCGGCGAGATCGGCGGCAAGGACGGAGCGCACGCACCCGGGGTACGCACCGATCCCGAACAGGCACGCGCCTTCGTCTCCGCCACCGGGGTCGACGCGCTGGCCGTCGCTGTCGGCAGCTCGCATGCGATGGCCACGCGCACCGCCCGGCTGGATCAGAAACTCATCGCCCGCCTCGCGGAGGCGGTCCCCGTGCCGCTGGTCCTGCACGGCTCGACGGGAGTGCCCGACGCGGAGCTTCGACGGGCGATGGCAGGCGGCATGGTCAAGGTCAACATCGGCACGGCGCTGAACGTCGCCTTCACGGGCGCGATACGCGAGGCACTCGCCACCGCGCCCACGGCTGTCGACCCCCGGCCGGCCCTCACCGCGGCGCGCCGGGCCATGGCCGACGCGGTCGCGTCGGCACTGCGGACCCTGTCGAAGGGCCGCTAGGACGGACGGACCGTCAGCCCTGCTTCTCCGGCGTCCCGTTCTCTTGTGCGGAACCGCCCGCACGCAGGTGTTCCCGCAGCCAGTGCTCGGTGTTGCTGACGTGGAGCAGGGCCGCTGCCTGGCTCACCGCGGCGTCGCGGGTGAGGAGGGCCTTGTAGATCGCCTCGTGTTCGGCGAGGGTCCGCCCGGAGGACTGGTCGTCCAGCTGGCCCCGCCAGATGCGGGCGCGCAGGGTGCGACCCGAGATGCCTTCGAGCAGGGTCAGCAGGCTTTCGTTGCCGGTGGCGGCCACGACGGCGCGGTGGAAGGCCGCGTCGTGGGCGTTGAGCCGCTCGACGTCGTCGCTCGCCTCCCGCATCGCGTCCAAGTGGCCCTTGACCTCCGCCAGTTGCTCATCGGTGATCCTGGCGGCGGCCAGTCCGGTGGCAAGTGGTTCGAGCAGCCGGCGGACCTCCATGAGATCCAGCAGGGCACCCGTGTCGCTCTGCAGCAGCTCCACCGCGCCGCCGAGTCCCTCCAGCAGCAGGCTGGGCTGGAGGCTGGTCACGTACGTGCCGTCGCCTCGCCGCACCTCGAGGACCCGGGCCACGGCCAGCGCCTTGACCGCCTCGCGGGCGAGGTTGCGGGAGAGGCCCAGCTGCGCGGCGAGCTCCGGCTCCGGGGGAAGCTTCGCGCCCGGCGGCAGTGCGCCGGAGCGGATGAGCTCACGGATCTGGTCGATGGCCCTGTCTGTCAGGGACAACGTGAGCTCCTTCCATGAGTGCGAACTGCGGTCCGGTACGCGGGTGACCGCGGCGGCGCCTCAGGTGTGGCGCTGATGATACCGGGAGGCGGTGGGGGGTCCGTCGTCGTAGCTCCAGACTGCCCAGACATTGTATGTTTGCTAGTGGACATAAGGGATCGAAAGGTAATTTTCGGGAGAAAATCGCAGGTGAGAAGCTGTTTTCATCCCTGCACGCCCGTTGACATGGTGGCGACATATGGCGGACCTTCTTCCGTAACAACCGGCGCAGCGCGTGGTGACTGTCGCGCCGGTCCCGCCTCTTCCGTCTGCCTCCGTCCGACACAGGGATGCCCCCATGTCCAGTTCGATCAACAGACGTCAGTTCCTCGCCGGCGCCACCTTCGTGGCCGCGGCGGCCGTCGCGGGGGGAGTGTTCGGCGCCGGCACCGCGCAGGCCGCTCCCAGCACCTACACCCCCTCGTGGGGTTCGGTGAACCAGCACCCGCCCGCCCCGGAGTGGTTCCAGGACGCCAAGTTCGGCATCTACTTCCATTGGGGCGTCTTCAGCGTCCCCGCGTACGACAGCGAGTGGTATCCCCGCAACATGTACATCGGCGGCAGCAACGCCAACACGCACCACATCGCGACCTACGGCGACCCCTCGGTATGGCCGTACCACAACTTCATCAACGGAGCGAACGACAAGGCGGGCCACTTCACCCAGTTCGCACCCAAACTCAAGTCCGCCGGAGGGAACTTCGACCCCGACGAATGGGCCCAGCTCTTCGTCGACGCCGGAGCGAAGTTCGCGGGACCCGTCGCGGAGCACCACGACGGATTCTCCATGTGGGACTCGCAGGTCAACGAGTGGAACTCGGTCGCCAAGGGCCCCAAGCTCGACCTGCTGAAGCTGTTCACCACGGCGATCCGCGCCAAGAACCTCAAGCTGCTGGTGGCGATGCACCACGCCTACAACTTCAACGGCTACTACGACCACGTGCCCGCCCAGACCGACCCCAGCCTGAAGAAGCTCTACGGACAGCTGGGCTCCACCGCCGAGAACCAGCTCTGGTACGACAAGCTCAAGGAAGTCGTCGACCGCGCCCAACCGGACATCCTCTGGGAGGACTTCGACCTGAACAAGGTAGACGAGACACAGCGCCTGAACTTCCTGTCGTACTACTACAACCAGGCCAATTCCTGGGGCAAAGAGGTCGTCGCCACCTACAAGGACGGCTTCAACGGCCACGGCGAGGTCTTCGACTATGAGCGCGGCGGCCCCGCCGACCGGACCGCGCCCTACTGGCTCACCGACGACAGCATCTCCAGCTCCAGTTGGTGCTACACGCAGGGGATCGGTTACTACAGCACCCAGCAGATGCTGCACTCCCTGATCGACCGGGTCAGCAAGAACGGCAACATGCTGCTGAACATCGCGCCGATGGCCGACGGCACGATCCCCCAGGGGCAGAAGGACGTGCTGCTCGGCATCGGTGACTACCTGAAGCGCTTCGGGGAGTCGATGTACGCGACCCGCGCCTGGACGCAGTACGGCGAGGGCCCGACCCGGATGGGCGGCGGCGCGTTCACCGCCCCGCTCGTCGGCACGGCACAGGACATCCGCTTCACCCGCAGCAAGGGCAACACGGTGCTGTACGCCACCGTCCTCGGCTGGCCCGGCAGTTCACTGAAGATCAAGACCCTGAGCTCGGACCGCATCAGCCTCTCCTCGCTCACCTCGGTGAAGCTGCTCGACTCGACGGCCGGCACCTACATCAACCTGGCCGCCCCGACGCAGGACTCCTCCGGGCTGACCGTGACGCTGCCCTCCTCGGCGCCGTACACCGCGGGCGCCTACGTCCTCAAGCTCAGCTTCTCCGGCCCGATCCCCCCGCTGAGGCCGGCGGTCGGGGCCGTGGTCTACCAGGACGTCAACTACTCCGCGAACTACGCGGTGCTCGACCCCGGCACCTACACGGCAGACCAGCTGCAGCTGGCCGGGGTGGATGCCCAGAGCATCTCCTCCCTGAAGCTGGCGGCCGGGAACCAGATCATCGCCTACAGCGGCGACAACTTCACCGGCACCTCCTGGACCTTCACCGCCGACAACCCCGACCTCAGGGTCACCGGCCAGAACGACCAGATCACCTCCCTGAAGGTGCAGTTCAATCCGGCCACCTACTTCCGCATCACCAACGTCACCGACGGCCTGGCCCTGGACAGCGGCGGGAACGTCGCGTCGGGGTCCAACCTGAAGCAGTACACGTGGGACGGCAGCCCCAACCTTCAGTGGCAGCTCGTCGAGGTCGGAGGCGGCTACTACAAGCTGGTCAACCGCACCAACGGCATGGTCGCCGACGGCTGGGGCGCCACGTCCAACGGTTCCCCGGCCCAGCAAGCGGCGTGGAACGGCAGCAACAACCAGCAGTGGACGGTCACCCACCGCGGTGAGGGCATGTGCACCATCGCCAACCGGGCCACCGGCCTCGTCCTGGACGGCGGCGGGAACGTGGCCTCCGGGTCGGTCACCAAGCAATGGGGCTACGGCAGCAGCACCAACCTGCTGTGGACCTTCACCGCCCAGTGAGACGGGCGTGAAGGCGGCGAACTGAGGGGATGCCCGGACGCAGAACCGTCCGGGCATCCCCTCGCTCTCCGTCGCCGCGGCGCGGACGCCTTCGTCTCACTCATGGGATCCCGTCATCGACAAGGCCTCCGTGGACTCCAGGTGCTGCCGCAGCCACTGCTCGGTGTTGTTGACGTGCACCAGGGCCGCGGCATGGCACAGCACGGCGTCACGTGCGGCCAGGGCAGCGTAGATCGCCTCGTGCTCCGCGAGCGTACGGGCCGCGGCGCGGGTGTCCACCAGACCACGCCAGATCCGGGCACGCAGCGTGCGGCCCGAGATGCCCTCCAGCAGGGTGATCAGCGTTTCGTTGCCGGTGACGTCCACGATGGCGCGGTGGAACGCCACATCGTGCGCGTTGAGCCGCTCGACGTCGTCGCGCGCCTCGCGCATGGCGTCCAGATGCCGCTTCACCTCCGCCAGCCCGTCGTCCGTCAGTCGGGCGACTGCCAGGGCGGTGGCGGCGGGCTCGAGCAGCCGCCGCACCTCCATGAGGTCCAGTACCGCACCGGGGTCGCCCTGGAGCAGTTCCACCGCTCCGCCCAGGCCCTCGAGCAGCAGGCTCGGCTGCAGGCTGGTGACGTACGTGCCGTCGCCCCGTCTGATCTCCAGCACGCGCGCCACGGACAGTGCCTTCACCGCCTCGCGTGCGAGATTGCGGGAGAGCCCGAGCTGGGCGGCCAGCTCGGGCTCCGGAGGCAGTTTCGCACCCGGAGGCAGAGCCCCGGAGGCGATGAGTTGGCGGATCTGGGTGATCGCCTTGTCGGTCAGGGACACGGTCAGCTCCTCTCGCCGGGCGCGAAGGGGGTCTCGGGGCGGAGGAGCCCTTGGTCGCGCAGGTCGTGCCAGAGCTCCCGGGGAATCCGCTGTTGGTGCAGCCGCGCGTTGCGTCGGACCTGTCCGGGGTCGCGCATGCCGAGGGTGACGTTGATGACGCTGGGATGAGTGAGGGGGAAGGCGATCGCGGCGGCGGGCAGGGTGGTGCCATGAGCCTCGCAGACGTCGGCGATGGCACGGGCACGGTCGACGAGTGCGGGCGGGGCGGCCTGGTAGTCGTACTTCATGCCTTCGGCGGGCCGGTCCTTGGAGAGCAGGCCGGAGTTGAAGACGCCGACGGCGACAACGCTCTTGCCGTGCTCCTGTGCGGCGGGCAGGACGTCATCGAGGGCCGACTGGTCGAGGAGGGTGTAGCGCCCGGCGAGCATCACCACGTCGGCGGCGGTCTCGCGCAGGAAGCGAGCGAGCATGGCGGACTGGTTCATGCCGGCGCCGATGGCTCCGATCACGCCCTGGTCGCGCAGTTCGGCCAGGGCGGGCATGGCTTCGTCGGCGGCCTGGGGCCAATGGTCGTCGGGGTCGTGGAGGTAGACGATGTCGAGGCGGTCCAGGCCGGTGCGCTTCAGTGTCTCCTCGAGGGAGCGCAGGACGCCGTCCCGGCTGAAGTCCCAGTGGCGGCGCAGGTCGTCGCGGACGACGAAGCCCTCGGTGTCGACGCCTGTCGGGTGTTCGTTGGGGACGAGGAGGCGGCCGACCTTGGAGGAGATGACGTACTGATCGCGAGAGTGGCTGCGCAGGGCGGCGCCGAGCCGGTGTTCGGAGAGGCCGAGGCCGTAGTGGGGGGCGGTGTCGTAGTAGCGGATGCCCGCGTCCCAGGCGGTGTCGAGGGCGGCGGCGGCCTCCTCGGCGGTGGTGGTGCGGTAGAGGTTGCCGATGACGGAGGCACCGAAGCCGAGTTCGGTGACCTCGACGGCGGTGCTGGGGATCTTACGGCGGCGCAAGGGGTGCTCCTGACGGGGTCGTTCAGCGTCGGACGTGGGCCGCGGCGCCTGCGAGGAGGGCCTCGACCTCGGCAAGGGTGGCCATGGAGACATCACCGGGCGTGGTCATGGTCAGGGCGCCGTGAGCGGTGCCGTAGGCGAGTGCGCGTTCCAGGCCGGTACCGGTGAGCAGCCCGTAGATGAGGCCCGCGGCGAAGCCGTCACCGGAGCCGATCCGGTCCAGGACGTGCAGACCGCGCATGCGGGGGCCGCTGACCAGGCCGGTCTCGGGTGACCAGGCCAGCGAGGACCAGTCGTTGACCCCGGCCGAGGGCACTTCGCGCAGAGTCGTCGCCAACACTCTCGCCTGTGGCAGCAAAGACGCGACCGCGGCGAGCGCCTCGGGTACCTCGTCGTCGGTCAACCGCACGGCGCCCGGATGCGGGCCCGCGAGTCCGAGGGCACCCACGACGACGTCGGCGTGCCGGGCCAGACGCAGGTCGGTCTCGCGGGCCCGCTCGGCGCCACCCCGGCCGTCCCACAGGCTGGGCCGGAAGTTGGGGTCGTAGGAGACGGTGACGCCGTGCCGACGGGCGGCCGCCATGGCCTCGTCGGCGACGTCGACGGTGGTGTCGGACAGTCCTGCGAAGATCCCGCCCGTGTGGAACCAGCGCACCCCGGCCGAGAACACCGCGTCCCAGTCGATGTCTCCCTTGCGCAGTTGGGAGACGGCGGTGTTCGCGCGGTCGCTGACGCCCAGCGCCCCGCGGACGCCGAAGCCGCGCTCGACGAAGTTCAGGCCGTTGCGGGCCGTGCGCCCCATGCCGTCCGCCCCGACCCAGCGAAGGTGCGAGGTGTCGACGCCGCCCTGGAGGATCAGGTCCTCCACGAGTCGGCCGACCGCGTTGTCGGCGAGGGCGGTGACCACGGCGGTGCGCAGTCCGAAGCAGCGGCGCAGTCCGCGAACGACGTTGTACTCGCCGCCGCCCTCCCAGACCTGGAAGCTGCGGGCGGTACGGATCCGGCCCTCACCGGGGTCGAACCGCAGCATCACCTCGCCCAGGGCGATCACATCGGTCACGGTGCCGTCCTCTCCACTGCCTCGGCGGTCAACCGGCGGATCTCGTCGTACGCGCCGCGTTCGAGATGGCCGGACGTGGCGATCCAGCTGCCGCCCACGGCGAGGACCGAGGGGTGGCCGAGGTAGGCGGGCAGCTGGTCGGGGCCGATGCCGCCGGTCGGGACGAAGCGCGCCTGGGGGAAGGGTGCGGCCAAGGCGCGGAGCATTGCGGTGCCGCCGAGCGGTTCGGCGGGGAACAGCTTGACCGTGTCGAGGCCCGCCTGCAACGCGCGCATCAACTCGGTCGCCGTCGCCACGCCCGGCGCGACCGGGACTCCCAACTCGCGTGCTTTGGTGATGACTTCCTCGTCGAGGCCGGGCGAGACGAGGAAGCGGGCTCCGGCCGCCACGGCCCGTTCCGCCTGCTCGGCGTTGAGCACGGTCCCGGCGCCGACGGTCAGAGCGCCGTGCGCTGCCATCGCCTTGACGACCTGTTCGGCGTCGGGTGTGCGGAAGGTGACCTCCGCACAGCGGGCGCCGCCCGCCGCGAGCGCGTCGGCCAGGGGGCCGGCACTCGCGACGGACGGCACGGTGAGCACGGGCAGGAGACGCGACCCCGCCAGTACGGCGGCCAGGTCGGTGGTCATCGTCCGAGCCATCCGCCGTCGACGGGCAGGATCGTGCCGTGGATGTAGTCGGCGGCGGGGGAGGCGAGGAAGACGGTGGCGCCGGCGAGGTCGTCGGCGCTGCCCCAGCGTCCGGCGGGGATGCGCTCCAGGATGGCCTTGCTGCGGGACGGGTCGTCCTGGAGGGCCTGGGTGTTGTCGGTGGCGATGTAGCCGGGGGCGATGGCGTTGACGTTGACGCCGTGCGGCGCCCACTCGTTGGCCAGTGCCTTGGTGAGCCCTGCGATGCCGTGCTTGGCGGCGGTGTAGCCGGGGACGGTGATGCCGCCCTGGTAGCTGAGCAGGGAGGCGGTGAAGACGACCTTGCCCTGTCCGCGGGCCACCATCGTGGCGCCCACGGCCCGGGTGAGTGCGAACTGCGCGGTGAGATTGACCTGCAGGACCAACTCCCAGTCGGCATCGCTGTGTTGGGCGGCGGGGGTGCGGCGGATGGTGCCGGCGTTGTTGATGAGGATGTCCACCGGGCGTTCGCGTCCGGCGAGGTTCTCGCCCAGGGCGCGTACGGCGGCGGGGTCGGCGAAGTCGGTGCGGATCGCCTCGAACGAACGCCCGGCGGCGACGACGTCCTTCTCCACCTGGCTCCCGGACTGTTCCAGGTTGGCGCTGACGCCGATCACGTCCGCTCCGGCCTGGGCGAGCGCGCGGGCCATCGCCCGGCCGATGCCGCGTCGGGCGCCGGTGACGACGGCGAGCTTCCCCGTGAGGTCGAAGCTGCTCATACGGCGGCTCCCTGGGTGTCGTCGGTGCAGTCCACGAGGATCTTCATCACGTCTCCGCCGCTCTCCAGCGCCTCGAAGGCGGCCGGTGCCTCGGTCATCGGCACGATCTTGGTGATGAGGCGCTGAGCGGGGATGGTGCCGTCGGCGACCAGGGCGACGGCCCGTTCGAAGTCGCCGCGGTCGTACAACCGCGCGCCCACGAGGGTGAGTTCGCGCCAGAAGAAGCGGTGCAGGTTGATCTCGCGGGGCCTTGGGTGGATGGCGACCAGGCACAACCGGCCCCGCACGCCGAGGGCGTCGACGGCGGTGTCCACACCACCCGCCGCGCCGGAGACCTCGAAGGCGACGTCCGCACCTGCCTCGCCCGTCCACTGCTGGACGAGTTCGGTGATGTCGGCGGCGGCCGGGTCCCAGGTGCTCAGGCCCAACTCCTCGGCCAGCAGCCTGCGGTGAGCGTTCAGTTCGACCACGCGTACCTCGGCGCCGGCCGCACGGGCGACCAGGGCGATGAGGATGCCGACGGGTCCGCCGCCGACCACGACGACCTTCTCGCCGTCCTTCACCGCCGCCCGACCCACGTCGTGTACCGCGACCGCGGTCGGTTCGACGAGCGCGGCCCGGTCCAGGGGCAGGGTGGCGGGCAGCCGTACGAGGGTGGAGGCGGGCACCGTCCAGCGCTGCTGCATGGCGCCGGGGGAGTCGATGCCGATGAAGTCCAGGTGCTGGCAGATGTGTTGGTGGCCGGCGCGGCAGGCCGGGCAGGTGTCGTCCCAGCGCAGCGGCATCACGGTCACCGCGTCCCCGGGCCGCCAGCCCTCGACGCCGGGTCCGACGCGGACGATCCTGCCCGCCATCTCGTGTCCCAGTACGGCGGGCGTGGCGACCCGGGCATCCATGTCGCCGTGGAAGATGTGCAGGTCGGTGCCGCAGATGCCGACGTAGGCGGGGGCGAGTTCCACCTCGCCGGGGCCGGGCTCGGAGCCGGCGGCGGGCGCGGTGTCCAGGGTGCGGGCGGAGGTGTAGCGGACGGCGAGAGTCATCGTGGGGTCAGGGTCCCTTCCGCGCGGACGCCGATGGTCAGCAGCAGGTTGGCGTAGGTACGGGTGTCGCCGGTGACGACGGCGAGGGCCAGGTCGGGGGAGCGGGCGGCGTCGTAGAACGCGAAGCGGCCGCGGGTGTCGACGGGGACCGGTGCCAGTCGGGAGCGGTACTCGGCGATGGCCGGCGGCTCCGGCTCGTCTTCGGGCGGTACCATCACCTGCGCGGACTCCACGGGCAGGGCGCGCAACAGCACGTCCAGGACGGTGGTGACGTCGAGGGTGCCGGGTGCCAGGTTGAGGTGGACGGTTCTGGCTCGTTCGCCGACGGCGGTGCTGGCGGGGTAGTGGCCGTCGGCGAGCAGGACGCGGGCACCGTGCCCTGCTCCGGCCAGTGCTTCGAGGATGCCGGGGTGCAGTAGTTCGGTCAGCAGCACGCGGTCCTCTCCTTACTTCTGGTTCTCGTGGTCGGACAGGCGGTAGAAGGCTGTCGCCGTGTCGCAGAGCACCGCCTGCTTCTCATGCGGCGAGCAGTCGTCCAGCAGTTGTTCGACGGTGGCCGCCCAGCGGGTCCAGCCTCCGGCGAGGACACAGACGGGCCAGTCGGAGCCGAACATCAGCCGCTCGGGGCCGAAGGCGGTCAGCAGCACGTCCCAGACCGGGCGGATGTCGTCGATCCTCCAGGTGCGGTGGTCGGCCTCGGTGATCAGTCCGGAGACCTTGCACCGCACCTGGGGATGGCCCGCCAGCACGCGCACCTGGCGCGCCCAGTCGGACATAGAGGCGTGTCCGATGGGTGGTTTGCCCGCGTGGTCCAGGACGAGCGGGAGGTCGGGGAAGCGCTGGGCGAGGCGGATGGCCTGGGGGAACTGGTGACTGCGGATGAGCACGTCGTAGCCGAGGTCCCGGTCCTGTACGGCGCGCAGGCCCCGTTCGACGGACGGCTGCTGCAGCCACTCCGTGTCCGACTCGCCCTGCACCAGGTGGCGCAGGGCCCGCAAGTACCCGCCCCCTGGCTGGGCGCGCAGTTCGTCGAGTACGTCGCCGATCGCGGGGGACGTCAGGTCCGCCCAGCCGACCACCGCGCCGACCAGGGGATCCCGGCCGGCGAGGTCGAGCAGATCCGCCGTCTCCTCCACGGAGGTCACGCACTGCACGACCACCGTGCTGGTCAGCCGGCGCCCCGCGAGGGGCCGGTCGGCGGCCCGTCGCAGGTCCTCGATGCCGTGGCTGCGGCGGATCGGCTCGAGACCGGGCTCGTCCAGCCATGGCTGGGGCCGGCGGTCCAGGTCCCACATGTGGTGATGGGCGTCGACCAGGGGGAGGGGTTCAGACACGGGCGGACCAGACGGGGCCGTCGGGGTAGCTGTACTCCTTGAGGGAGGCGGGGTGCATCTGGGCGCTCAGTCCGGGCAGCGTCGGCGCGAGGTAGTGGCCGTCGACGATGCGGACCGGGTCCACGAAGTGCTCGTGCAGGTGGTCGACGTACTCGATGACCCGGTCCTCGGTGGTACCGGAGACGGCGATGTAGTCGAACATAGACAGGTGCTGCACCATCTCGCACAGGCCGACGCCGCCGGCGTGCGGGCAGACCGGTACGCCGAACTTCGCTGCCAGCAGCAGGATGGCGATGTTCTCGTTGACGCCGCCGACGCGGGCGGAGTCGATCTGCACGATGTCCACCGCGCCGGCCTGCAGCAGCTGCTTGAACACCACGCGGTTGGCGATGTGTTCGCCGGTGGCGACCTTGATGGGGGTGAGTGCCTTGCGGACGGCGGCGTGGCCGAGGATGTCGTCGGGGGAGGTGGGCTCCTCGATCCAGTACGGGTCGTAGGGGGCCAGGGCGCGCATCCAGTCGATGGCGGGCTGGACGTCCCACCTCTGGTTGGCGTCGACGGCGATGCGGATGTCCGGGCCGACGGCCTCGCGGGCGACGCGCAGGCGCCGTATGTCGTCCTGCAGGTCGGCGCCGACCTTCAGCTTGATCTGCGTGAAGCCGTCGGCGACGGCCTCGCGGGCGAGGCGGGCCAGCTTCTCGTCGGAGTAGCCGAGCCAGCCGGGGGTGGTCGTGTAGGCGGGGTAGCCCTGGTCGAGGAGGTGGCCGATGCGCTGCTCACGGCCGGGTTCGGCCCGGCGCAGGATGTCGAGCGCTTCTTCGGGAGTGAGGGCGTCGGACAGCCAGCGGAAGTCGACCTGGGCGACCAGGTCCTCCGGTGACATCTCGCCGAGGAAGCGCCACACGGGCTTGCCCGCGCGCTTGGCGGCCAGGTCCCAGGCGGCGTTGACGACCGCGCCGGTCGCCATGTGGATGGCGCCCTTCTCCGGTCCCAGCCAGCGCAGCTGCGGATCGTGGACGAGGGAGCGGGAGAAGGCGCCCAGGTCGGAGCAGACCTGCTCCACCGACAGGCCGACCACGTGCGGGGCGAGGGTGGCGATGGCGGCGGCCTGGGCGTCGTTGCCGCGTCCGGTGGTGAAGGCCAGGGCATGGCCCTCCAGTCCGTCGCCAGCGTCGGTGCGCAGGATCACGTAGGCGGCGGAGTAGTCGGGTTCGGGGTTCATGGCGTCCGAGCCGTCGAGGTGTTCGGAGGTGGGGAACCGCACGTCCAGGACGTCCAGGGCGATGATGCGGGCGGATGCGGGAACGGGGGAGGACATGGCGGCAACTCCTGTGAGGGGCAAGGGAGATGGGTCCCCTTGCGACGAGACGTGAACGCGGCGGAGGTCGGGCGGCCGAACGGGCCGCCCGGGTCACTCCTGGACCTTGCCGCCGGTGATGCGGGAGATGGCGAGGGCGACCAGGATGATCAGGCCGTTGAGGGCGCCGATCCACTGGGCCGGGACACCGGCCAGCGTCAGCACGTTCTGGATCATGAAGAGCAGCAGGATGCCGCAGAACGCGCCGAACATGGTGCCCTTGCCGCCGTTGAGGCTGATGCCTCCGATGACGGCGGCGGCGAAGACGGTGAAGATGTAGCCGTTGCCCTGCGCGGAGGCGACCGAGGCCAGACGTCCGGAGAGCAACAGCCCGGCGAGGGCGGCGAGCACGCTGCCGGTGACGATGACGATCCACAGCACCCGGTCGGTGCGGATGCCGGCCGCCTTCGCGGCGTCGACGTTGCCGCCGATGGCGTACAGCGAGCGGCCGAAGCTGGTCCAGCCGAGCACGACGATCGCGACGGCGAACAGGGCCAGGCAGATCCAGATGGAGGCGGGCATGCCGAACCATTCGGTGGTACCGGCGTAGAGCATCGACTGCGGCAGCTGGAAGAAGGTCTGGCCGCCGGAGATGCCGGTGAGGATGCCGCGCAGCACGATCAGCATGCCGAGCGTGACGATGAAGCCGTTGAGGCCGAAGCGGATGATCAGCAGCGAGTTGATCACGCCCACGAGCGCGCCCACGGCGAGGGTGATGGGGACCGCCCAGGCGCCGGGGAGCAGACCGAGTCCGTGTCCGGCGCCGGCCGGGACGACCAGCCAGGCCGCGACGCCGGGCGCCAGGCCCATCGTGGACTCCAGGGACAGGTCCATCTTCTTGACGATCAGGATCATCGTCTGGGCGAGGACCAGCAGGGCCATCTCGGACATGGTCTGCAGGACGTTGATGAGGTTGTCGGCCTGCAGGAAGACCGGGTTGACGATCTGGCCCACGATCGCGATGACGACGATCGCCGGGACGAGCGCCAGATCGCGAAGCCGAGCCAGGGGGATCCGGCCGCCGAGCAGCGCGGTGCGCTTCCGCCCGGGGTCGACGGACTGGGCGGCGGCGTCCGCGAGGACGGTGTCAGGCATCGAGGTCCACTCCTTCCATCGCGGCCACGAGGTCGTGGTCGTGCCAGCCGCGGGGTATCTCGGTCGTGACCCGGCCCTGGAACATCACCAGGATCCGGTCGCACATGCGCAGGTCATCGAGTTCGTCGGAGGCGATGAGCACTCCGGTGCCGGACTCGGCGGTCTCCTCGACCTTGCCGAGGAGGAACTCCTTGGAGCGCACGTCCACGCCGGCGGTCGGATTGATCAGGACGAGCAGTCGGGGGTCGTCGGCCAGGGCGCGCGCCATGACGACCTTCTGCTGGTTGCCGCCGGACAGGGCGGAGACGGGCAGCTCCGGTCCGGGGGTCTTGATCGCCAGGTTCTCGATCAGGCCCTCGGCGAGCCGGTCCCGGCGGCCGCGGCTGAGGAAGCCGTTCTTCCTGAGCCGCTTGGGCACGGACAGGGTCGCGTTGTCGGCGATCGACATGTCCGGCACGAAACCCTGGTGGTGCCGGTCCTGCGGGACGAACCCGGCGCCGGCCGCGAGCGCGGCGGGCACGCTTCCCGGCCGGGGCCGGCGCCCGGCGATCTCCAGCTCCCCGGTCGCCGCTGCCCGCAGTCCTACGACGGTCTCGGCGACCTCCGTCCGTCCGCTGGCGGCGGCACCCGCCAGGCCGACGATCTCACCGGCGCCCACCTGGAAGGTGACGTCGGTGTAGGTGACGTCGCTGCCCAGGGCGTGTACGGACAGCGCGGGTGCGGCACTCTCGTCCAGGCTGCCGGCGCGCTCCTGCCGCCGGTCGGCCGCGGCTTCACCGGTCATGGCCGCGACCAGCTCGGCGCGAGGCAGTTCGGCGACCGGCGCGGTCACGATGTGCCGGGCATCGCGGAACACCGTCACCATGTCGCAGATCTCGTAGACCTCCTGAAGGTGGTGACTGATGAACAGGAAGGTCACGCCCTGGCGTTGCAGGTCGCGGATGCGGTCGAAGAGCCGGTTGATGGCCGCCGCGTCGAGCTGTGCGGTGGGCTCGTCGAGGATGATGAACCGGGCCCCGAAGGACAGCGCCCGGGCGATCTCGACGAACTGTCGCTGCTCCACGCTGAGTTCGCCGGCCGGGGACTGCGGGTCGACGTCCACCGACCAGGCCGCCAGCAGCTCCCGCGCCCGGTGGCGGACGCCGGTCCAGCTGATCAGCCGGTTGCGGCCGTGGTGGTGACGGTTCAGGAAGAGATTCTCGGCGACGGTCAGCGTGGGGATGATCGTCGACTTCTGGTACACACAGGCCACGCGCCGGCGCCAGGCGTCGCGGTCGCTGAGCCGTGGTGCCGGGTCGCCGCCGAAAGTGACCGTGCCCTCGTCGGGGGCCTGCAGGCCCGTCAGGACGGACACCAGGGTCGACTTGCCGGCGCCGTTGCGGCCGACGAGCGCGTGGGTCTCGCCGGGCCTGATGGTGATCCGGGCTCCGTTGAGGGCAACCGTCGGACCGAATCGTTTGACTATGCCCGCCGCCTCGACGACGGGCGGGGCCGCGGAGGCCCGCCCGTCGTCCGCCGGGGCGGGCGCGGGGGTGACAGTACGCTCCCCGTCGCTCATCTCAACCGCCTTGTACTGGATAGCCGTTGGGTCCCTGGGAAGGCAGGTCAGCCGAGGTTGTTGCCCCACAGCGCGGTGTCGTCGCTCTTGACGCTGGCCACGCCGCCGTAGGTGCCGCCGTCGGCGGTGACCAGGGGAGCGGAGAGCTGATCCTCCAGCAGACCGTCACGGACCTTGATGATCGTGCTGTCGTGGTCGGTCTTGCCCGGCTTGAACGTCTTCCCGTCGATCGCGGCCTTCAGGTAGTACAGGGCGTACTTGGCGTACAGGTCGGCCGGCTGGGAGACGGTGGCGTCGATCTTGCCCGCGGCGATGTCCTTGAGCTCCTCGGGGATACCGTCGTTGGACACGATGAAGACGTGCTTCTTGTCCTTCGGACCCACCAGCAGGTTCTTCTGCTTGAGCACCTGCAGTGTGCCGGACAGGCCGAAACTGGACTCCATGTAGACGCCCTTGATGTCCGGGTTGGCGGTGAGGTCCGTCTGCAACTTCTGCGCCGCGACGGCGCCGTCCCAGTTCGTGGCCTCGCCGAACACCTTGATGCCGGGGTAGTTCTTCTTTATGCAGTCGTTGAACGCCTCCGTGCGGTCACGGCCGTTGATCGAGTCGAGGCCGCCCTCCAGCATGACGACCTTGCCCTTGCCGCCGAGCTTCGTGCCGAGGAACTGGCAGGCCTTCTCGCCGTAGGCGCGGTTGTCGGCCCGTACCACCATGAACACCTTGCCGCTGTCGGGACGGGTGTCGACGGTGACGACGGGGATCTTCTTCGCCTCCAGCTGGGCCAGGGTCGGCGCGATCGCCGCGGTGTCCTGCGGCGCCATGGCTATGCCCTTGACGCCCTGGCTGATGAACGTCTGTGCGTTGGCGGTGAGCTTGGCGACGTCGTTCTGGGAGTTCGTGGTCTTGAGGGACAGGCCGAGCTGCTTGGCGAAGTCGGGCGTGTACTTGATGTACGAGTTCCAGAAGTCGGTGTCGGACCGCGGGTAGTCGACGCCCACGAGCGGCTTGTCGCTCGACGAGGCGGAGCTGCCGGAGCCGCCGCTGCACGCGCTGAGCAGCGTCAGTGCGCAGACGACGGACGCGGTGGAGCTGAGTGCGGTTCTGAGTCTCATGGGTACTTCCTCGCGCTTGTCCCGGAGGCGGGGTTGTTACGCCGGTGCGACGATTGGGTGTCGCTGGTAGAGAGATGGGATGTTTATAGGATGGGGGCGGCGGGGTTGTCTAGGGGTGGGACGAAGAACGGGAGGAGTCCGCGGAAAGTGATGCCGCGAAGAGAGAGTGACATGGGATGTTGCTGTCAGATCCATCCCATCAATGTTGCCCATCCGTGATGGGATGTCTCTTGCGTCGAGATCGCGACCGATGAGTTTCGTCGCGAACCCGGGTCATCACCAGGAGACGGCGCCGGCTCGCCGGCGTCCACGGCTGGACATTCCTGACAGGGGCCACACCATGCTGACCAGCGAACCAGATGTCTTCCTGGGACCCTTCTCGTCCCCAAGCGCGCGAGCCACACCGTGGGAATCGGCGATGGCGGTCATCGCTGAGGCGGAAGTGTTCTGGCTGTCCACGGTGCGGCCTGACGGGCGACCGCACGTGACCCCACTGCTGGCTGTATGGAGTCTGGGCGGACCGTGCTTCACCACCGGCGCCCAGGAGCGCAAGGCGCACAATCTCGAACGCAATCCCCGCTGTGTGCTGACGACCGGTACGAATGCCTTGACCGGTGTGGACGTCGTCATCGAGGGCGCCGCACACACAGTGGACGGGCGCCCCGAGCGTGAACAGGCCGCTGCGGATTTCGAGCGCAAGTACGGCACGCATCTGACCAGCCCGGAGGGCACCTGGTACGGGTTGGGCGAGGCCGTCGTCGCCGGCGACGTCAGGCTGTATCGAGTCGAGCCGGCTGTGGGATTCGCCTTCGGCAAGCTTCCGACATTCAGCGAGACCCGCTACACATGGCCGCGGCAGCGATGAACATGCCTTCACATCAGCGAAAGATCCAAAGTGTCCTGTACGACCTTGTCGACGAGGGAGCCGAAGCCGGCCTGGAGCTCGCCGTCCACGACCGCGGCGCTCTTGTCGCCGACGCGGTCGCCGGCATCGCCACGATGCATCGGTCCGGCCGATCTCACCGACTGGCCGCAGGTCTGCCGCGCGATCGCCGACGCCGAGCCGCCGTGGCGCCCGGGGACACCGGCAAACCGATGCGGCAGCTCCTTCGCCAGTGGATCACCGCGCCCCTGCGCATCGACGGCGATCTCTACTTCGGTGTGCCCAGCACCGACCTGCCCCGCTTGGCGCGACTCGACACCTTCACCGCGCGTGGAGCCGCTGCCATGAACGGCTAGCCACTCGGCCGCATAGGCGCTCAGCAGAACGAAGACACCACCACGTTCGGCTGGGTGGGCGGGGGCGGCAGCTGCGTCTATGCCGACCACTCGGGCTTGACTGTCGACACGAGGGACGTCCTTGATCCCACCTGCGCCTCAGGCCAGGCCGAACCTCTCCGCGTGCACCTGCCGTCGGGAAACCCCCAGCGTGCGCAGCGTACTGAGTACGGTCGACGTCATCGCCGGCGGTCCGCAGACGTACACGTCGCGTTCGGCCACGTCCGGGACCAGGGCCCGCAGACCGTCCGGCTCGAAGGGCGACGCCCCCTCGCCCCTCCGGCCGGTGAGCAGGTGCAGCCGACCGCCGCGGCGGGCCACCAGCGTACGCACCTCGTCGACCAGGACCGCGGCGCTCTCACTCCGCACGCGGTACAGCACGACGACATCACCGGCCGACTCCTCCTCCAGCAGCGCGCGGATGGGCGTGATACCGACGCCTCCGGCGATCAGCAACGCACCGGACCGCGTTCGGTGCAGTGACGTGAACGCCCCGTACGGGCCCTCGACGAAGGCGCGGCTGCCGATCTCGAGGTGTCGCAGTCCGGCGCTGGTGCTGCCGAGCGCCTTGGCCGTCAGGCGCAGCGTCCTGCCGTCGGGCGCTGCCGACAGCGAGAACGGATTGGCCAGCCACCAGGGGTTGTGCCCGGAGAACCGCCAGATGCAGAACTGCCCGGCACGGACCGGCAGTCGGTCGAGATGGCGGCCGGTGACGTGGACCGAAACCACGTTGTCGGATTCCACCACCACCGCGGCGACCTCGAAGCGGTGATAGACGTTGCGCCACAGAGGCATGACGACCCGCCCCGCGATCAGGGCACCGAAGGCGAACAGCCACAGGGCCCACCAGTAGATCTCCGCGAACGCGGAGGACTTGAACGTCGTGGTCTCCCGCAACTGGTGCACGAACGCCAGCCCCAACGCCACGTACAGCAGCAGGTGCAGGCCGTGCCAGACTTCGTAGGGCAGCCGCCGTCTCACGTAGCGGGCGGAGACCACGGCGATCACCATGACGATCGCCGCCGCACACATCCCCAGCAGGGAGGCCGGCACGTCGGCCAGCGAGGAGAACGTCTTCGGTACCGACGTGCCACTCAGTTTCGCGTAGCCCAGCACCACCAGGACGGCGTGGGCGAGGATGGTCCACAGCAGGGTGAAGCCGACCCATCGGTGCCACAGCGTCAACCGGTCCATGCCGATGCGGCGGTCGAGCCACGGCAGCCGTGCCACCAGCAGCAGCTGGAACAGCATCAGTACGGCGGCGTGCAGGCCGAAGAACTTGGCTACCGTGAGCACTCCGTTCTGACCGGTCCCTGCCGTGAGGAAGAGCACCTCGACGATCACCAAGTTGACGACGGCGAAAGTCCACAGCGCCCGACGCGCCGCAACGACCGGAGATGTGGTGCTTCGCCGCACCCGCGTATATGTCGCTTCCACCGAGTCCTCTTCATGTCCTGGTGACGTTGCTCACGCTTGAGCCCCGTCCACCGGCAGCCGGAGCCGTCGCCGGGCACGCTGACTGATTAAGCTCTTAACCACAAGGCGTCACAGGGCAGTTGGGAACGTGGGGTCCGTATGACGAGTTCGCGTGTCTGGCGACGTCCTACGCTGGACGCCGTGGCCGCCCGGGCCGGCGTGTCCACGGCCACGGTGTCCAACGCACTCAACGGCACCGGCCGACTCTCCGAGGCGACCAGGCAACGCGTCCTGGCCGCAGCGGGCGAACTCGGCTACGCCCCCGCCAGCACCGCCCGCGCCCTGGCCCGCGGCGCCACCGGGGTGCTCGGCCTGACCATGACCACGTACGGCGACCTGCCCGTCTCCTACACCGAGATCCCGTTCTACGCACACCTCGTGCTGGCTGCCATGGCGGCGGCACACCAACGCGGTTACCTGCTCCAGGTGATGCCGAACTCGATGTCGCCGTGGATGTGGCTGAACACCCCGATGGACGGCGTCATCCACGTCGGCCCACGCGCGGACGACCGCGTGCGTTCCCTGCTGCGCGAGCGCGGCATCCCCATGGTCTGCGAAGGCCGGCCGCCCGAAGCGCATTGGTGCGACGCATGGGTCGACGCCGATCACGACACAGGTCTGCGGCTCCTGCTCGACCACCTCGTGGACTCCGGTGCCCGGAGGATCGGGCTCACCCTGCCCGTGCACGACGACGCGTACCCGCACCTGATCGCCGACGCCTACCGGACCTGGTGCGCCGAACAGGACATGCACGTCCTGGTGGAGGAGTACGCGTCGATGCCCGACTACTTCACGGCGGAACAGGAGGCGGTCGCCCGGCTGCTCGACCACGATCCGAGACCGGACGCCGTCATCGGCGCCTACTCCGACTCCGGCCACAACATCCTGGCCGCCGCGCGCCACCACGGCCTTCGGGTACCGCGGGATCTCCTGGTGGCCTGCGTCAGCGAGGACCCCGACTACGCCACGACCACACCACCCGTCACCACGCTCAGCCTCCGCCCGGACCGCACCGGCGACGCGGCGGTCGACCTGCTGATCGCCGTCATCAACGGCCGCGCCGGTGTGGACCGGCGTCGGCTCGTACAGCCGGTGCTGATCCCTCGCCGATCCACACGGAGCCCGGCGAGGGACACACGACGACCGTAGCTGTGGCCCGTGTGCTCAGTGCCGGGCGAACTGCACCTGGGTGGGCTGCACGACGTTCGGCTTCACGGCGAGGCCGCTGATGGTCAGTTGCTGGCCGTAGATGTCCGTGATCCTTATGGAGCTGCCGCATCCGGCGCCGTCGGCGGAGAGGAAGTAGTTGTAGCTGGTCCGCGGCAGCCGCCGCCAGCCGCTCCCGGTCCGTACCTCCAGTCCCGTCACCGGGTTGCGGTGGTCTATGACCTGGATGCCGCACCAGTAGGCGCTGGACCCCGTCTTGTACCGGATGGAGATGGTGCCGATCGAGCTGGGGCTCACCAGGCTCCAGGTGATCGCGAGCCGGCCGACCCGGAGATCGGCGAGTTTGGCGAAGGCCTGCTGGCTGAGGTCGAGTTGTCCGGGAGCGCAGGGCAGCGGGCATTCATTGGTGATCCGTACGGTGATGGACCTGCCGTTGGCCGCGCGCACGAGCACGTACGCGCCGCACGCCCTGGACGTTTCGTAGTCGGTGGTGTTCATCGCCGCGATCATGAGGTCGGGGCTCGGGCCGAACAGACAGGCACCGTCTCCGTCCTTGGCCTCGTAGGCGGTGGCTACTCCCTTGTAGGAGGTCCCGGGCTGGATCCGCCCCGCCGACGACGTAGTGGCGGCCGTCCTGCGCGGTGCCGGCGGGGTGACCTTGGCCGACTTCCGTGCGGCGGGGGTGGACGCGGAAGCTGTCGGCTTGGGCGTGCCGGTCGGGGAAGCAGTACTGGCCGACGCGTCAGGCGTGCCGGTCTCAGCCGCGGTGGTGGATCTGACCGCAGGGGTCGCGACCGGCGTGGCCGCGGCGGTGACCGCATCGGCCTGTCTGTCCGGGACCAGCCCCATGACGAGGTAGGCGAGAACGCCGGCGACGCCCACCCCCACCGTTGCGCCCAGCACGAGCCTGCGTCTCTGCCTGCGCCGCCGCGCGGCCTGCCTCGCTGTCTGCATTGTCTGCCTGTCCGTTCGGGAGAGCGATCTGATGGTGCACACTTCAGTGACCGCCCGAGGCGAAAAGGTTGCCGGACCCGTGGACGCCCCGCCTGAGCGGATTCAGAATCGACGCTGCTGAATCCGATGCGCGGGAAGGGTTGGACTTCTCGATCACGGCGGAGGAAGGTGGGCACGGTTCCCGCCCCCCGGGGCATCCCGCATCGCACCACCCGGAGACCATCCCGATGAACCACGTGGCGAACCCCGAGCGCTACGACGGCCCCATGCGTTACCGGCGCACCGGACGCTCGGGACTCGACCTGCCCGTCCTGTCCCTCGGCTACTGGCACAACTTCGGTGACGACCGCCCCTTCGAAGTGCAGCGTGAGATCGCTCTGCGCGCCTTCGACCTCGGGGTCACCCACCACGACCTGGCCAACAACTACGGGCCGCCCTACGGCTCCGCCGAGCGCAACTTCGGGCGTCTGCTCAAGCAGGACCTCGCGCCGTACCGCGACGAGCTCGTGATCTCCACCAAGGCCGGCTGGGACATGTGGCCCGGACCCTACGGCCAGGGCGGTGGCTCGCGGAAGTACCTGCTGGCCTCGCTGGACCAGTCCCTGCAGCGGATGGGTCTGGACTACGTCGACATCTTCTACTCCCACCGGCTGGACGCGAGCACGCCCCTCGAGGAGACGATGGGCGCGCTCGACACCGCGGTCCGTCAGGGCAAAGCCCTCTACGTCGGCATCTCCTCCTACGACGCCGACCGCACTCGGCAGGCGGCCGCGATCCTCCGGGACCTGGGCACTCCCCTACTCATTCACCAGCCGTCGTACAGCATGCTCAACCGCTGGATCGAGACGGACGGGCTGCTCGACGCGGCGCAGGAGGAGGGCGTCGGCGTCATCGGCTTCACCGCGCTCGCGCAGGGCCTGCTGACCGGCCGCTACCTCGACGGGATCCCCGAGGGTTCGCGCGCGTCGCGCGGCACGTCCTTGGACGCCGCCTGGCTGACCGACGACATGCGCGAGCGTCTGAACGCCCTCAATGACATCGCCGGACGCCGTGGCCAGACCCTGGCCCAGATGTCCTTGGCCTGGGCCCTGCGCGACCCGCGTGTCACCTCCCTCGTCATCGGCGCTTCCAGCACCGAGCAGCTGGAGCAGAACGTGGCCGCCCTCGACCACCTCGATTTCACCGCCGAGGAACTGGCCGAGATCGACAAGTACGCCACCGACGGCGGGGTGGATCTCTGGCGCGACGCCCGACTGGGAAACCTGGGCTGACGCTACCGGCTCCCGTACCAGGGCCTGGGCGGCCCGATGGTCGTCACGTCAGGATTCCTGACGCGCCCGTGGACCGACCAGGCCCTGGTACAGAAGCCGCCGCTCTTCGGAGCCGTCGTCGGTCGCCGCCAGCGCGGCATCCCACTCCCTCTTGATCTCGTCGAGGAAGGCGCGCCAGTCTCCGCCGGCATGGGCGTTGCCCATCTCCGCGAGTTCGACCAGGCGTTCGTTCTTGCCCAGCCCGCCCGAGCCGACCTTGTCGCCCTTGTGGCCGTGCAGGACCGACTCAGGGTTCGCGGTGGCCTCGGTGGAGCGGAAGTCGTGCTGGTAGCCCACCGGACTGGAGGCATGCGGGGCGAGGGTCTCGATGCCGATCTGCAGCGAACCGTCCTTCCTCGTCGTCGGACGGTGGTAGACCAGCAGCATGTGGCCGTGCGACCCGTTCGGAAGCACGACATCGCCGTTCCAGTCCTTGGAGCCGAGACCCCCGCCGGAGATGTTCTGTCCCCACAGGTCCGGACGGTCGGCGCCGACGGACACCATGTTGGTGAGTGACGCCAGGGGGCCGCCCTTCTCCTTGAACGTGCCGGACTTGCCGTCCTTGTTGGCCGTGATGGCGGTGCGGTGCGTGGCGAAGCCGCGGTCGATGACGTCACCGGCGCGGGTGTTCGTGCGGTCGTCCTGGGTCACCCCCAGGAAGTGCGGGAGCGAGTAGGCCGGTTCGTCCGCGGAGCCGAGGGCGGGAATGCGGATGTTCACGCGCCCGCCGTGGGCGAGGGCGCGGATGACGTCCTTTTCGTAGTCGGCCACGTGCGCGCCGGCTTTCGGGTCGTACAGCTTGAGCCCGTTCTGCAGGATGAGCAGCACCTTGGTGAGCATCTCGCGGGCCCGAGCGTCCTGCGCCACGACGTTCGGTGCCGTGCTCCGGCCCTTGCCCTTGCTGGTCGTGGGGCCCGTCTCGGGGATGCCGTCCGGGTGCAGGCGCTCGGGCGCGATCCCGGCCGGGTGCAGGGTGTCGATGGCCGTGTCCCGGATCTGCTGGTCCCGTTCTCGTTCCAGGGTCTGCTTCTCCTGCGGCGAGGTGCTGGGAGCCTGGGTGAGCATGAACCTGCCGAGCGTGTAATCGGGGGAGATCGGCCTGTCTTTGCCCGCGCCGCGCACGGCGGGGTGGTTGGCGCGGACGGCCAAGGTGGCCGTGAGCACGCGCTTGCCCGCGGGCAGGGTCAGCCAGTCGTCGAAGCGGCCCTTGGTGTAGTTCTCGGCCTGCTCGTAGGTGCCGATGCCCACAGCGTCGAGCCACTGCGGATTGACCTGTGAGAGATGCCTGATGTCGTCCAGGTCCTGATCGCTGAACGCCTCGCCACGCATCACACGCCGGTCCAGGGTCTTCCTGAGCCGAGACGTCCCCTGGGGCATCCATTGCTCGGGCCACCAGGTCCCCGGCGCGAACACGTTCTTCTTCATCTTGGCCTGGACCGTATGCTGCTCGATCGACTGGCTCAGGCGGGCGATGGCCTCCGCTCCGTTGGCCTGCTGCTCGGCCTCCTGGGTGACAGGCTCTTCGACCGAAGTGCTCCCGTGCGTCCGCTGGACGGACGCCGGACCGGTGTGCGACTGCGTGTGGCCGTGTCCCGCGTGGCCGTACTCGGCCGGCACACGCTGGACGGGCGCGGGGGCTCCCATGACCTGGTCGGCCACGCTGACCGCCCGGCGCTCACCCGCGTCGCCTTCCGCCGAGATACGCAGACCTGCGCCGTTGTCGGTGCCCGGAACAGGTCCCGCCGCCTGGTCGAGTGTGTGCGCCAACTCGTGCGCCCAGTCCTTCTTCGACATCCCGCCGCCGTCGACGACGTGGGCGCCGCTGGTGAACGCCTTCGCCTCGACGGCGGCGGCAGCGCGCTGCGCCACCGGCCCGTCGTGCACCCGTACGCCACTGAAGTCGGCACCGCCGAACCGTGCCTCCATCTCACCGCGCAGCGTGGGGTCGAGCGGGTGCGCCGACGACCGCAGGCTTTCGTCGACCGCGGTCCGCTGTACCTGCGCGCGGTCGGCGGTCGCGGCCTCCGGGCCGACTCCGCCGGACGACGGGGTGATCCCGTCCGCGGCCGCACGCTGCAGATGCCTCACCCATGCGCTGCTCATGGTGGTCGGCGGCTGCGACCGGCGCGCCGTGCCCGATGTCCGCTCGCCGGCCTTCTGGTGCTCCCGATCGACAGAGCGCACAGGAGATCCTCCTTGGCAACTAGGGTGCCGTGTCTAGTTGTTGTACGTGAAACTTGCCGTTAAGGGGGAGGACTTAAGGGGCAGTGTTCGTTGCCCCCGAGGCCTCACCGTCGTCCTCCCCCTGCTTTCCCAACACGCGAACGACGGCGGCGTTCCCCGCCGTCTGCTGGAGATGGGCCAGGCGAGCTGCCACGGATGTCTCCGGAGTGGAGCGCGCAGGTCTGCTGCGGCCACCAGACGACCTCGCGGGCTCCGCTCCGGAGTCGGCCATCGAACGGTCCATGGCCACAGTCTTCAGTGCTCCGCGGCTCCACGTTCACCCGGTGGTCGCCTTTTCGCCTTGTTCCGCGAAGTGCTTGTTCGTCTCCTCAGCCCGATCCGGGCTGGGGGAGGGACTGCGCGCACCAGATGGTCTTGCCGTGAGGGGTGTGCCGGGTGCCCCATCCCTGGGTGAGCTGGGCGACGAGCAGCAGGCCGCGCCCGCCCTCGTCGAAGGCGCGGGCCCGGCGCAGATGCGGGGCGGTGTTGCTGCAGTCCGAGACCTCGCAGATCAGGGCGGTGTCACGGATCAGTCGCAGCCTGATCGGGGGCTCGCCGTATCTGATGGCGTTGGTGACCAGCTCGCTGACGACCAGCTCGGTGACGAAGGCCGCCTCCTCCAGGCCCCAGGCCTCCACCTGGTCGATGGCGACCTTCCTGACGCGCGGCACCTGTGCGAAGTCCGGCTCGACATCCCAGTCGGCCACGTGCTGGGGATCCAGGGCGCGGGTGCGAGCGAGCAGCACGGCGGCGTCGTCGGTGCGGCGGTCGGGAAGGGTGGTGTGCAGCACCGTGTCGCACAAGGCGTCGAGAGAGCTCGCCGTGGGGTCCATGACCCGCAGCAGCTCGTCGATCCCCTGGTCGACGTCGCGTACGCGGCTTTCGACCAGCCCGTCGGTGTAGAGGGCGAGCAGGCTCCCCTCGGGGAGTTCGATCTCGGTCGACTCGAACGGCAGCCCGCCGATGCCCAGCGGAGGGCCCGGTTGTGCGGACACGGTGGTCCTGGTTCCGTCCGGGGAGAGGATCAGCGGAAGCGGATGTCCCGCGCTGGCCAGCGTCAGCCGGCGCGTGACCGGATCGTAGACGGTGTACAGACAGGTGGCACCCGTCTCTCCGGTCGTCTGGAAATGGCTGGTCGGCTGGAGGTCGCTGGCGAGGTGGAGGACCAGGTCGTCGAGGTGGGTCAGCAGCTCGTCGGGCGGCAGGTCGACGTCGGCCAGGGTGCGGACCGCTGTGCGGAGTCTGCCCATGCTGGCCGAGGCGTGCAGGCCGTGGCCGACGACGTCGCCGACGATCAGCGCGACCCTGGCTCCGGACAGGGGGATGACGTCGAACCAGTCACCGCCGACTTCCGCGCCGGTGCCCGCGGGAAGGTAGCGCGATGCGACCTCGACCGCCTCCTGGTTGGGCAACCCCTGCGGCAGCAGGCTGCGTTGCAGCGTCAGTGCGGTGGTGCGCTCGCGTGAGTACCGGCGGGCGTTGTCGATGGCGACCGCTGCCTTGGCCGTCAGCTCTTCGGCCAGGATCAGGTCGTCCGCGGTGAACGCCTCCGGCCGGTCCGTGCGGGAGAACGTCACCACTCCGAGCAGTGCCCCGCGCGCCCGCAGCGGCACCGTGATCCGACCGGTCAGTCCGTTCTCGGCGAGAGAGGCGTCGATCAGCGGATTGCCCGGCGGCCAGTGGGCCGGGTCGGCGGCGAGACCGGGCCCGAAGGCCCATTCGCCGCCCGGACCGGGCTCGCCTGCGAGCTCGACCTGGGAGGTGCCCGCGGCCATGCAGCGGGCGGCGACGGAGTCGAGGGCGAGGGTGACGGGTGTTGGATGTCCGATGTGCCCATCGCTGCCGTCACCGGCACTGTGCCGGGCGGCGCGGCTGAGCGTGAGGCTCTCCCCGCTGGTGATCAGCGATGCGGAGGGCGGTTCCTCTCCGCGCAGCACCTCGTCGAACAGGTCCACGGTCACGAGGTCCGTGAAGCCGGGTACGGAGCTCCTCGCCAGCTCCTGGGCCGTTCCGATCACGTCGAGCGTCCGGCCGATGTCCCGGCCGGCTTCGTTGAGCATGAGCAGCCGCTGCCGGGCCCAGTACTCGGCGCTCATGTCGAATCCCCAGTTGGCGACCGCGCGGACCTTGCCCTCGGCATCCCGGACGGGCCAGATGCTGGTGGCCCAGGCATTGGCGTAGTTGCTGCCCAGTGGACGGAAGACGGTGATCAGGCGTGCGGGCCGGCCCGTCCTGGCCACCTCGGCGAGCTTGTCGGTGTAGGGCTTGTCGTCCCGTTCGGGAAACAGCGAACGGTCGAATTCGGGAAGCACCTCGCGGTACTTCTTGCCGAGCACCTGTTCCTCGGAGTGCGCGATGACCCGGCCCGAGGAGGCGTTGATCCACAGGAACCGTAGTGCGGGGTCGTAGGCGCCCAGAGCGAAGGGGCACTGCTCGAAGGCCCGGTCGGCGATGACCGGCCGCCGGTCCCACCGCTGCACGGTCATCACCCGGCCCTGCGCCTGCCCGTGAGAGCCGAGCAGCGGCTGGACCGTCACCACGGCGTCCACCGACGCGCCGTCCCGGTGACGCAGGGTGATGGGGCCGGCGGGGGTGGCGCCGGTGCCGGGACTGTCGAGGAGACCGGCTGGCGGAGGGTCGGCCAGCAGGTCCGTCACGGGCCGTCCGACGGTGTCCTCGGCCGTCCAGCCCAGCAGGTGAAGCGCTCCTTCGCTCCAGCCGCTCACCCGGCCGTCCGGGTCGACCATGACGACGGCAGTCGGAGCGTCCTGTGGGTCGGTCATGTCCACGCGCCACACCTCCGTCCGGACCGTGGTGCCCGCGAGGGCACGTCTCCAGAGGCCGTTTTCCAGCCTAGAGGCACTCTTGCCGCACGGCGTTCCGACCGGTCCGAACGGGCCGCGCGGGCCGGTCGCGGCCGCGGCTGGACGCGCTCGACAGGGGCTTCCCGGAGGCAAGGGCCCCGTCAGGCCCCTCGCCGACCCTCCTCATCGTCGGTGCCGACCTGTACGGGCGCGGCCACGATGGGTGACGTGATCAGGGCGAGGCGCTGGGCGGCCGTGCCGAGGAGGTCCAGGTCCGCGCCGAAGAGTTTCAGGAAGAGTTCGTCCGCGGAAATAGCCGGTGCGCACCCAGGCACCCTGTCACGCTGGACGCCTTCGGCCTGCGTATCGAGTCAGTGCTGCGTCTGCTCGGCAGGGTGGGCCTGACGCTGCTACTCGGCGCGGCCGGGGCTCGGGTTGGAACAGTGATGCGAAGTCTGCTTCCCGAGTCGGTTGGGTGATCACGTTGAATCCACATTGCTGGTTGATTGGGGGCACCCGGCGTGCCGTGAGTTTCGCCCACTGCGCCGCCCTCACCCGTGGGACGGCGAATCACGTCGCCCCACGGGTGAGGGGGATATCAACCGGCGGCCGTGTCCGGCGAGGGGCGGGACCACGGGCGCGGCACAGTTCGGCTACCGGACGTCGACGTAGTCGCCGGCCGCCGTCGAGGCGCCGGTCGTGGGATTGGTGGCGAAGGAGAAGCGGTAGTAGCCGTCGGCCTTGGCGGGGGTGGTGGCCTTCAGTGAGCCGCCGGTCCCGCTCGTGACCTTCTTGAGGGTGGTGTAGGTGTTGCTTCCCTTCTTGCGGTACTGCAGCAGCACCGGCTGCCCCGCGTAACCGGCGTACGTGCCGTTGTTCCAGTTGGCGCGCTTGAGGCTGCCGGTGACCGTGATCGTCCTGCCCTTCTTCACGGGCTCCGGGGCGGCGTCGGCGGTGAGCTTGGACGCCTTCTTGATCCGGGTGGTGGCGACGTCGTCGTTGTAGCTGGCGTTCGCGTAGAGGTCGTATCCGCCCAGGAACAGTTTCCAGGTGCCCGCGACACCGTTGTTCTTCAGGTCCGACGCGGCGTTGATGTGGAAGACCGCCGTGCAGGCGTAGACGCCGGTCCGCGTCGTCGACTCGGTGCAGACGGGGTCGTCGTCGGTGCCCAGGGAGCCGGTGATGGTGTCCGTGTTCGAGCTGTCGGTGCCCTGCCACAGAAAGGCTTCCGTGAGCGCGACGCCGCTCGAACTGGTCGCCGTGTAGGTCACGGTGACGGATTTTCTGGTCGTGGTGCCCAGAACGATGTCCTTACCGCCGTTGATGACAGCGTGGGTGAAACTGATGTTGCCCAGCGAGGTCTCGGGGTGAACGGAGTGTGCGGCGAAGGAGCGGAGCTTCGCCGTCGTGTCCGTATGTTCCGCCGCCTGCGCGGCTACCGGGAAGCAGATCGCGGACAGAGCGACGGCGCTGGGCAGGACGATCGATATGGCATGTGTACGCATGTGAGTCCCCGTCAGGTCGATGGTGTACCCGCCGGAGGTCTCCGAGCAGGAATGCCGAGCGCGTGCGGCACACGGGTCTCGTGCAGCACGCCGGTCTCGTCTGCGAACGGTACGTCGCGGGGTCGGGGGCTCCGCATCGGTGGAATCACGGAGTTCACCACTGATGTCTGTCGCTGGCCTCGGAACGGCAGCGGGGGGATTTCCGGACTGTGTGGGGGGCACGGCCCGTCCCCTCATCAGCGCGCTCGGGCACCCCCTGGACGCGGGTGCCGGAGCGTTGTACGGCCAGGTGCGGAAGCCGGCGTCCCGTGGGGGAGCCCGCCCGCGGAGTCGGCGGGAAACGGGACGCGGCGGACGACCCGCCGGGCCGGTCCTCCCGAGAGACCGCCCGGCGGGCGTACCGCGTCAGGTGGCTATGGCAGCGGCGGGTAGGCGTTCTGCATCAGTTGCCGGAACTGGGCGGAGAACCAGTGTCCGGCCAGTGGCGCGTTCGCCAGGGCGCCGGTGGGGTTGTTGCCGTTGAGGACGTTGCCGCCGTAGGTGGGGTCGCACATGCGGTCAAAGCCCTTGCCCTCGTCGTTGGAGACGGCGGTGCTGGAGCCGTCGGACTCGCCCGGGGGCTTGACCCACACGTAGGCGTCGATACCGGCGGCCGGGGCTGCCGTGGGTCGTTCACCGAGTCCGGCGCCGCTCTGGTTGCACCAGTTGCCGGCGTGGATGCGCCGGTCGATGCGACTGCCGTTGACGTAGTCGTCGACGGAGGTCGTCGGGCCGGGGCCGGTCGGCCGGGCGGAGCCGCCCCAGCCGTTGCGGGAGGTGTCGATCAGCATGCCCAGGCCTGAGTTGAACCCGGCCGCGACCAGCTTGTCCCGCAGGGCGAGCGCGTACGACTGCTCGTCCACGTACTGGTTCCAGTCGACCCACTTCGACTGGCGGACCGTCTGGCCGTTCACCGTGTCGGTGACCTTGAAGTAAGGCTCTTTGACGGGGCTGTAGTTGGCGGTGTTGGTGATGAATCCGGCCACGTCGTTCAGGCTCGCGCCGTTGGTCGTGGCGACCTTCGCGAACTCCTGCACGGCCGGGCCGAGGTTGCTGTCCCAGCCGAGCCAGCCGTGGTGGCCGGCGTCGATGTAGTTGTAGACGTTCGGAATGGCGCCGAGCTTGTCCAGGGCGTAGGAGACGCCCTTCTCGTAGTTGCCGTTGTTCTTCATGGTGACGCAGGCCGCGGTTGTGCTGTTGGTACCACCGGCGTTGGTGACCAGGTTGGGCAGCGAGTCGGGCTCGATGACGGTGGCGATCCGCAGAGCCGCGTACTTCGGGTCGGAGAGGATCGAGGCGATGGGGTCGATGTACTGGCTCTTGTACTTGTCGATGTCGTCCGGACCGAGTTCGCCGTTGGAGGCGAGGGCGGCGCAGTCACGGCCGGGCAGGTCATAGATCACCAGCTCGATGACCAGGTCGCCGGAGCCCTTCTGCCGCAGCGCCTCGTCGAGGTGCGCGCGCAGGCCCATGCCGCCGTTCACGCCGTTGATCGCGGCGATGCGGTCGAGCCAGACGGCGGTGGACTGCTGGGCCACACGGCTGCCGCCCGGCTCGGCGGCGGCCTCGGCCGACCACTCGGGGTTCACATACCCCTTGGCCCCCACATAGGGATTGTCGACCCGGCTGCCTGTGCCGCCACCGGTACCGCCGCCCGTACCGCCACCGCTACCGCCGCCCGATCCGCTGCCGTCGTCGACATTGCAGGTGACACCGTCGAGGGTGAAGGTGGTGGGCACGGCGTTGGTGCCGCTGTAGGAGCCGTTGAAGCCGAAGCTCACCGAACCGCCGTTGGCGAGCGCGCCGTTGTAGCTCTCGTTGGCGGCGGTGACGCCGGCACCGCTCTGGGTGATCTTCGCGTTCCAGCCGCTGGTGACCTTCTGATCACCGGCGTACGACCACTTCAGGGTCCAACTCGATTTGGCCGCCGCGTTGTTGGTGATCGTGACGGCGGTGGTGAAGCCGGTGTCCCACTGGTTCTGCACCTTGTAGTCCACCGTGCAGGGGACCGAGGCGGTGGCGGCACCGGCGGGAGACGTGAGAAGTGCCGTCCCTGAGGTGCCGGCGGCCAGCGCCAGCGCGGCGACGAGACACATTCTGGTACGACTCATGAGTGCGGGTTCCTTCTGCTTCGGGGGTTGTTCACTGCCTGAGCACAGGTACGTGGTCACTCAGGTCCCTGACGTTCGCTGCGAACTCAGGGGCGCCCCGGGGCGAAAGCGCGTGGCAGCTGCCTAAAACTGCTGAACGCGGGGGTGTCGCATGAGCGACTCCGTGCGCCTCGGGGGCGTCGATACAGACGCGTCGAGTGATGGAATCGCTCCCACTGGTGCAACGGACCGTAGCGCCAACGCGACGGATTGCACAGGGTCGGTGCTTCATTTTTCTCAACGGGTTCAGTTCGCGTCATTCAACTTCTTGACGTCTTGACCTATCCGACGTCCGTCCCCACTATTGGGAGCGCTCCCACTGGTTCATGCCTTGACCCCCCTCGAGCCGCACTCCGGCAAGGAGGAACCAGCACCATGGATCCCGAACGCAGACGCAGGGCCGTGCGCCGGCTCTGGGCGACCTCTGCTGCGACCCCGGACCGGGCGGACATCGCTCCGGCCGTTGACTCGTGCGCGGAGCTTCTCGAATGACCCCCCGCTGAGGCTTCGTGTGCGCGACCCCGTCGCCGGGTGACGGGGTCACCCGGCCGGGCGGCCCTCGCCCCCCAGGGGCCGTCCGGCTGCATTGTCAGGAGCATGATGATCGCATGCCCTGCGAGTCCGATTTTGGGAGCGCTCCCAAGATGAGGCGCTCTCGCTACGCCCCCGACCTTCTGGCGGAGGATCCGCATGCAACTCTTGAACCCCCACAGCAGGGCACGGGCCCTGCTCGGCGCGCTGCTCACCCCACTCCTCGCGCTGACGGCCCTTCTCGCCACCGCTCCGCCGTCGCACGCCGACACGACCATCTGCGATCAGTTCGGCTCCACCACGATCCAGGGCCGTTACGTCGTCCAGAACAACCGCTGGGGTACCAGCGCCACACAGTGCATCAGCGTCAACGACTCCGGCTTCCGGATCGTCCAGGCCGACGGCTCGGTCCCGACCAACGGCGGTCCGAAGTCCTACCCGTCGGTGTTCAACGGCTGTCACTACACCAACTGCTCACCCGGCACCAACCTCCCCGCCCGGCTGAGTTCCATCTCGAGCGCGCCCACCAGCATCTCCTACAGCTACGTGAGCAACGCGGTCTACGACGCCGCCTACGACATCTGGCTGGACCCCACGCCCCGAACCGACGGCGTGAACCGCACCGAGATCATGGTGTGGCTCAACCATGTCGGGTCGGTGCAGCCGGTCGGCTCACAGGTGGGCACCGCCTCCGTCGCCGGGCGTTCGTGGCAGGTGTGGTCCGGCAACAACGGCTCCAACGACGTGCTGTCGTTCGTCGCGCCGTCGGCGATCGGCAGCTGGAGCTTCGACGTGATGGACTTCCTCCGGCAGGCCGTCTCGCGTGGACTGGCGCAGGACAACTGGTATCTGACGAGCGTTCAGGCAGGCTTCGAGCAGTGGCAGAACGGCATGGGGCTGGCGGTGACGTCGTTCTCCTCGAGCGTGAACACCGGCGGCGGCACGCCTGGCGGTCCGGGTGGCTCCTCTGCCTGCAAGGTGGCCTACGGCACGAACGTGTGGCAGGGCGGTTTCACTGCCGACGTCACCGTGACCAACGCGGGGACGTCCCCCGTCGACAACTGGAAACTCGGGTTCACACTGCCCTCCGGACAGAGGATCACGAGTGCCTGGAGCGCCGACCTCTCCGCGTCGTCTGGAGCGATGACGGCCGGCGGTATGGCGTACAACGCGACCATCCCACCGGGCGGCCAGGTCTCCTTCGGATTCCAGGGCACCTACGACGGCACCTTCTCCAAACCGGCCGGCTTCACTCTGAACGGCACGTCCTGCACCACCGGCTGAAGGCGCCCGAGGCCACCCGCACGGTCCTGTTCCCTCTCCGATCGCCCACCGAGTGGATACGGGCCGTCGTCTCGTGTCGAAGCTGAGCCGAGACTCGCCGGCCGCCCGACTGCGAGAGACCTCGCCGGGGCTCGCGGTCTTCGAGCCGAGTCGGCCGATCATCTGCTCCAGTCGCATGCCCCTCTCCCCGGGGTCGTAAGATCGGTGATCTCGTGGGGGAGGTGGTCATGGCCAAGCGACGCCCTGGGGCGCCGACGCTGGAGGAGGTGGCCGCCCACGCAGGGGTGGGGCGGGGCACGGTCTCCCGGGTCGTCAACAATGCGGCCGGCGTGAAGGAGTCGACGCGCCGGGCCGTGCAGCGCGCGATCGAGGAGTTGGGATACGTGCCCAATCTCGCGGCCCGGTCGCTGGCCGGGCGGCGCGCCGACGCCGTGGCCCTCGTCCTGACGGAGCCGGACTGGAGGATGTTCGCGGAGCCGTTCTTCTCGGAGATCGTCAGCTCGCTCGGTGACGCGTTGGCGGACACCGGTGTGCAACTGCTGCTGACGCTGGTCCGCTCGGAGGAGGAGCGCCGCCGCTTCCTGGAGTACGCGCGCGGCGGCCGGGTCGACGGAGTCCTGATGATGTCCGTGCACGCCGGCGATCAGCTGCCGGACATGCTCGCCGAGGCGCGGTTGCCGACCGTGTTGCTGGGGCGCCGCTCGGCCGACGAGCACGTCAGTTACGTGGACGCGGACAATGTCGGCGGCGCTCGCGGCGCCGTCTCCTATCTGCTGAAGGAGGGGCGCAGAGCGATCGCCACCATCACGGGACCGCTGGACATGTACGTCGCGCAGTGCCGATTGCGCGGCTATCAGGACGCCCTGGCGTCGGCCGGTCTGGAGAACGGGCGGTCGTGGGTGGCCGAAAGCGACTTCACCGAGGACAGCGGACGCCGTGCCATGGCGGAACTCCTGGAACGCCATCCGGAGATCGACGGCGTCCTCGCGGCGTCGGACACCACGGCGGCAGGAGCTCTGCAGGCGCTGCGCGTCGCGGGACGGCAGGTGCCCGACGACGTGGCGGTGATCGGTTTCGACGACTTTCCGCTGGCTCAGTGCACCGAACCACGCCTGACCACGGTCCGTCAGCCCTTGGGAGAGATGGGGCGGGCCATGATCAGGCTGCTCCTGGAGGAGATGGAGGAGCCGTTCGTGGCATGGCGCCACGTCATCCTCCGTACGGAACTCGTGGTCCGCGAATCGGCCTGACGGCGTCCGGTCCCTGCGGGCCGAGGGCTCTGACGTCCGGCGAATGTAGGGCGAACCGATTCGACGCAAGCGCTTCGACGGACTGCCACGACCGGCGTTGCCCTGGGCAGTCCTTGCCGCGAAGCGCAAACTGTTCCAACTCCCGTTCAGGGGCGATCGATTAGCCGAGCAGCGTACCCTCCGGCGCTCCATGATCCGAGGCCGTGCGACATCGTCCCTGCTCGTCGGTGTGACGGAGGGGCATTCCCAAGGTCGTGGCTCGGCCGCCGACTTCGCTCACACGGCCCGGGGCACTCGCGCGTCGGCCGGTCGGGTCCGCGCCCGGTGCCGCCACTTCGCAACTTTTCGTGCCTGCCAAGAGCTTGCGCACCGCGGCGATCAGCAGTCGAATCGATTCCGCAGCAAGGTTCGCAGGAAGCGTCCCCCCACCCTGGACAGCCCTGCGAGACCGGGAGCACCGTCTCCCCCCGGTACCACTCTGCAATCCCACTGCATCACGGCACGTTCCAGCGCTTCGGCAGGTGCCGGCGCACCGCGGCCCGACCGGGTTGCGCCGACACGGTAGGGAGTCCGGATGGGAACCACACGCACAAGACGCCGCCTACTGCCCGTGCGCGACGGCGTCGAGCGGTTGCTAGCGCCCGTGCGCCACCGCGGAAGGCCCCGGGACACGCCGTCTCGGACGCCCCTGCCTCCATCGGCCGGGCAGGTTCGCTCCCCGTGGGCGGCGTTCGCCCGGGCGGGCGCGGCAGCCGCGCTCGTCGCGGGCGCTCTGGCCGGCGCCACCGTCACCGCCGCCACAGCCCGGGCCGTCACCTCCGGCCCCTGTGACATCTACGCGGCCGGCGGCACGCCCTGTGTGGCGGCGCACAGCACCACAAGAGCGCTGTACGCCGCGTACAACGGGCCGCTCTACCAAGTCCGGCGCGCCTCGGACAACTCCACCCGCGACATCGGAGTCCTGAGCGCGGGCGGAGTCGCCGACGCCGCCGCCCAGGACTCGTTCTGCGCGGGGACGACCTGCCTGATCACGGTCATCTACGACCAGTCCGGTCGCAACAACAACCTCACCCAGGCACCCGGCGGCGGCGCCGCGGGCGGCCCCGACAACCTCGCGAACGCGACCGCCGCGCCCACCACGGTGGGCGGACACAAGGCCTACGGCGTCTTCGTGGCGCCCGGCACGGGCTACCGGAACAACCACACCAACGGCATCGCCACCGGGGACAACGCCGAGGGCATGTACGCGATCTTCGACGGCACGCACTACAACGGCGGTTGCTGCTTCGACTACGGCAACGCCGAGACGGACAGCAACGACGACGGCAACGGCACGATGGAGGCCATCTATTTCGGCAACATCAAGGTGTGGGGCTACGGTTCGGGCAACGGTCCCTGGATCATGGCCGACCTGGAGAACGGCCTCTTCTCCGGGGTGAACCAGCATTACAACGCCAACGACCCCACCATCAACTACCGCTATACGACCGCCATCATCAAGGGCGGCCCGAACCACTGGGCGATCCGGGGCGGCAACGCGCAGTCCGGCGGCCTGTCCACCTTCTACGACGGAGTACGCCCCAACGTCTCGGGATACAACCCGATGCGCAAGCAGGGCGCCATCATCCTGGGCATCGGCGGCGACAACAGCAAGGGCGCCCAAGGCACCTTCTACGAGGGCGTGATGACCTCCGGCTACCCGTCCGACGCCACGGAGAACGCCGTCCAGGCCAACATCACCGCGGCCGGATACAGCAACTCCGCAGGCGGCGGGACGAGTACCGGAGCGCTGCACGCGGTGGGCGCGGGCAAGTGCCTGGACGTGCCGAACTCCTCGACTACGGCCGGCACACAACTGCAGATCTGGGACTGCAGCGGCGGCGCCAACCAGACGTGGACCCGCACGTCCTCGGGCCAACTGACCGTCTACAGCGGCAGCAGTCAGATGTGCCTGGACGCGTACAACAACCAGACGTCCGCCGGTACCAAGGTGGTGACCTGGCCGTGCAACGGCGGTGCCAACCAGCAGTGGCAGGTCAACTCGGACGGCACCGTCAAGGGCGTCCAGTCAGGACTCTGTCTCGACGTCACCGGCGCCTCCACGGCCAACGGAGCCCTGGCGGAACTGTGGCCGTGCAACGGCGGATCCAACCAGCAATGGAGCCTGAACTGACCTGAACGGCTCCGGTCCGCGGCCGGCCCACCGCCGACCGCGGACCCTCGTCGGCAGCTTGAGGACGACACGCGCCACCACCGGAGGATGACCATGTCCAGAGTCAGAGCACTGTGCGGCCTGTGGGCCGCTCCCACAGCTCTGCTCGCCCTGCTGGCCGGCAGCCCGGCCACCATCGGAGTCGCGTACGCGGAACCGGCTCAGCGCCAGGCGGGAGTCGCGGATCTGTACGTGGTGCCGAACGCATCACCCGGCGGGGATGGCACCGCCGAGCATCCGTTCGCGACCATCGACCAGGCACGGCAGCCCGCGCACCGGATGTCGGCCGACGCGGACGTCGTGGTCCATCTGGCCGGCGGCACCTACCGGTTGTCCGAGCCGCTCAGCTTCGGCTCCGGCGACGGAGGCCAGAACAACCACACCATCACCTACCAGGGCGCGCCCGGTCAGCAGCCGGTCGTGACCGGTGCCCAGCAGATCACGGGTTGGCAGGTGCATGATAAGTCCAAGGACATCTGGTCGGTGCATGTCGGCAGCGGCGTCACCACCCGCCAGCTCTATGTCAACGGCAAGGAGGCACCGCGGGCGGCGATCCAGGTACCCCGCTCGGCCTTCACCTTCACGCCGACCGGTCTGACCCTCACCGACTCCTCGCTCGACTACCTGGCCGGCCTCTCGGACCAGAACCACATGGAAGTCGAGAGCATCAACTCCTTCACCGACCGCTACGCGCCGGTCCAGTCGATCAGCGGCAGGACCGTCACCATGCGGCAGCCCGCGTGGAACAACAACTCCTGGGGCTACGACACCATCAACGCGCCGTTCGCCGGCGGGACGATGTACCTGGAGAACAACTACGCGTTCCTGCAGCAGGCCGGACAGTGGTATCTCGACGCCTCCACCGGCGACCTGTACTACCGCGCCCAGCCGGGGCAGAACCCCAACGCCCTCGACGTCGAGCTGCCCAGGCTGCAGAACCTCCTCGGCATCAGCGGCAGTTACGCCTCACCGGTGGCAGGTCTGGGCTTCACCGGCATCCGCTTCACAGGCACCTCCTGGCTCGGCCCGAGCGGACCCGACGGCTACGCGGACCAGCAGAGCGGCGCACACATCACCGGCACCTACGCGATGCCCGCCAACTGGCTGAGCACCTGCAGGTCGGGCTGCACGCAGTTCGAGGCCACCCGCAACCACTGGACGCAGATGCCCGCGGCCGTCCAGGTCTCCGCCGCCACCGGCATCACGTTCTCCGGCGACACGTTCTCCGAACTCGGGCAGGCCGGACTGGGCGTGGGCAACGACGGTGTCGCCACGGCCTCCGGTACCGGTCTGGGCGCGAGCGGCATCACCGTCACCGGCAGCACCTTCACCGACATCGCCGGCAGTGGCATCCAGGTCGGCGGGATCCAGCCGGACGCGCACCATCCGAGCAACCCACAGATGACCAACCAGAACATCACCATCAGCAACAACAAGGTCAGTGGGGTGGGAACCGACTACAAGGAGACCGCCGCCATCCTGTCCACCTACGTCACCAACGCGACGATCACCCACAACCAGTGCGACCACCTGCCCTACGACGGCATCGACATCGGCTGGGGCTGGGGCGTCAACGATCCCGGTGGCAGCCAGGACTACGTCAACCGGGGCACGTACACCTACCAGCCCGTCTACAGCACCCCCACCACGCTGAAGAACAACACGGTCTCGCACAACCTGATCTACGACACCAAGAACGCGATGTTCGACGGCGGCAGCATCTACAACCTGTCCGCGAGCCCCGGGTCGGTGATCACCGACAACTACATGTACGACAATAATCGCACCACCGCGCTGTACCTCGACGAGGGCTCCCGTTACCTGACGGTGTCGGACAACGTGGTGCAGGACGCCGGCAACTGGGCGCTGACCAACGCCAAC
Source organism: Streptomyces sp. NPDC006476 (assembly GCF_040612015.1). Lineage (NCBI taxonomy): Bacteria > Bacillati > Actinomycetota > Actinomycetes > Kitasatosporales > Streptomycetaceae > Streptomyces > Streptomyces sp. NPDC006476. Next base: position 80,982 of record NZ_JBEXPK010000040.1, read on the forward strand.
GCGAACAACCACACCGACGACAGCACCTTCTCCGGCAACTGGTACAACGGCGGCAACACATATGTGGCCACCGGACCTCCGCACAACAACGTCCTCACCGGCAACGTTCAGGTCAGCGGCACCAACTGGCCACAGGGCGCCCGGCAGGTCATCCAGCAGGCAGGAGTCCAGTCCTCCGGCGGCACAGGCGGATTCCCGGCCGGCTACCACCAGTTGGTCATCGGCAGCGACAGCCTGTGCCTGGACGTGCACGGCAACTCCGGCAGCGCGGGCGCCGCCATCGACCAGTGGACCTGCAACGGGCAGAGCAACCAGCAGTTCCAGTTCGTGCCGGCCGCCGGTGGTTACGGGCAGTTGCAGGCGCGGAACTCCGGCCTGGTGGTCGCGGTCTCCGGTGGTTCGACCGCCGCCGGTACGCCCAACATCGTGCAGCAGGCGCCGGGCGGAGCAGCCGGTGGTCTGTGGTTGCCGGTGCGGCAGTCCGACGGCTCGTATTCCTTCCAGAACCAGAACAGCGGCCTGTGCCTGGACGTGTACGGCGGCGTCGACAGCCCCGGCCAGCAGCTGGACCAATGGCCCTGCAAGAACACGGCAGGCAGCAACCAGGACTTCGCCCCCCGCTGACCGATCGATTCGTGTGCTCGTTCTCCCCACCCACTGTCCCGCACCAGTGAGGAACGCTCATGAAGAAGTGCTCGGTATCCCTGGCTGCCGCGCTGACGGCCGCCCTCGCCATCGGCGCCGCACCACCCGCGGCGTCCGCCACCGCCACCAGGACGCCGTCCTCGGCCGAAGGCGCCGCCGCGCCCACCCCTCTGCGGCTGATGCCGTTGGGCGACTCGATCACCTGGGGCGTCGGCAGCCCCTCCGGGAACAGCTACCGCGGTTTCCTGTGGAACCAACTGTCGACTGAAGGCCATGCCCTGGACTTCGTCGGCTCAGGCCGCAACGGCACCATGTCCGACCCGGACAACGAGGGCCACTCCGGCTGGCGGATCGACCAGATCGCCGGCATCGCAGACTCCGTGCTGGCCCGGTACCGCCCCAACGTGGTCACCCTGGAGATCGGCACCAATGATCTCAACGGCAACTACCAGGTCCCGACCGCTCCGGACCGGCTTCGCGCGCTCATCGACCAGATCACCCGCGACCTTCCCGACGCGACCGTTCTGCTCGGCACCGTGATCGTCTCCACCAGCGGCACCGAGGAGGCCGTCCGGCCCGCGTTCAATGCCAAGCTCCCCGGAATCGTGCAGGCCGAGCAGGCCGCCGGCAAGCACGTACGGCTGGTGGACATGAGCGCGCTGACCAGCGCGGATCTCTCCGACGCGCTGCACCCCAACGACAACGGCTTCCGCAAGATGGCGGACGCCTTCAACACCGCGGTCCAGGCCGCCGACGCGGCCGGCTGGATCAAGCCGCCGGCCTCGGCGGGCGGGGAGGTGCGCTCCGGAGTCGCGGGGAAGTGTCTCGACGTCGCCAACGGCAGCAGCGCCAACGGGACCGCCGCGGACATCGCGGCATGCAACGGCTCAAACGCACAGCAGTGGTCGTCGCTCTCCGACGGCACCCTGCGTGCCCTCGGCAAGTGCCTCGACGCGACGGGCCGCGGTACGGCCAACGGCACGAAGATCGAGGTCTGGGACTGCAACGGCGGCGGCAACCAGCAATGGCAGGCGTACAACGGCGGCTACCGCAACCCGGCCTCCGGGCGCTGCCTCGACGACCCCGGCTCGTCCACCACCGACGGAACCCAACTGGTCCTGTGGGACTGCCACGGCGGCGCCAACCAGCAGTGGACCGCGCTGCCGATTACCTCCCTCCAGTGAATTGACCCCCACCCCGACCGGGGCGCCGACGTCTGGTCGATGCCCCATCCCCCCACACCCAAGGAGACTGATCCCTCATGCCCTGGCTCAATGAAGAGCCCCGTCTGCGCAAGGTGCTGGCCCTGGCCGCCGGACTGACGGCCGGCACGGCGCTGGCTCTGGCCGGTCCGGCGAACCCCGCCGCCCACGCCGCCTCCGGCACACTGGGCGCGGCAGCGGCCGAAAGCGGCCGCTACTTCGGCACCGCCGTGGCCGCCGGGAAGCTCGGTGACTCGACGTACTCCACGATTCTCGACCGGGAGTTCAACATGATCACCCCGGAGAACGAGATGAAGTGGGACACCAC
>NZ_JBEXPK010000041.1:0-81255 GCF_040612015.1 Streptomyces sp. NPDC006476
GTATATGACGGCCCCGGCCCCTCCGATGGAGGTGCCGGGGCCGTCGTCGCACGTCCAAACGTTGCGACCCACCTGTTTTGCACGTCCTATCCAGGAAGAGAACGCCCCGGTGCGACAGCGACACCGCCCCGGGCCGGGCGATGCCGGGACCGCCGCCGACGAGTGCCTGCATGGTCGACGAATGGTGCGGGGCACAGTACGGGGCGATGTCGATCAGGGGCTTGCCCGGCGGCAGCAGTCCCGCCACCGAGTGGACCGCGGTGACCTCCAGCGACTCCTCACGGCAGAGCCTGGGCAGGATGGCGGGCAGCCGTTCCGCCAGCATGGTCTTGCCGGCGCCCGGCGGGCCCTCCAGGAACAGATGGTGTCCGCCCGCGGCGGCGACCTCCACCGCCGTCCGCGCCGAGATCTGGCCCACCACGTCGGCGAGGTCGTGGCCCTGGTCGTGCTGCGCGGCGCCCATGCTATGCATGCCCGTGGCCGCACCGGTGCCGGGCACCCGTAGCCCGGCGAGGAGCGGATCCGGACGGCCGGGCTCTTCGGGCTCCTCGTCGGGCACGGGCTCGTCCGCCAGCACGGCGATCAGCTGCCGCAGGCTTCGCACGCCCAGGACGGACACCCCGGGCACGAGGGAGGCCTCGGCCGCGGCGCACTCGGGCACGACGACCTGTTCGTAACCGGCGTCCGCCGCGGCGAGCACGGCCGGCAGGATCCCCCGGACCGGCCGCACCCGGCCGTCCAGACCCAGCTCACCGATCATCACGATGTCGGCCAGCACCCGCGGGTCGATGCGCTCCGACGCACCCAGCACCGCGCAGGCCACGGCCAGGTCGAAGCCGGAGCCGGCTTTCGGCACCGATGCCGGACTGAGCCCGACCGTCAGTTTCTTCTGCGGCCACTCGCCCCCCGAGTTCACCACAGCCGCCCGCACCCGGTCCCGGCTCTCCGTCAGGCTCTTGTCCGGGAGGCCCACCAGGGTGAACGCCGCCACCCCGGGCTCCAGGTCCGCCTGGACCTCGACCACCACGCCCTCGACGCCCACCAGCGCCACCGAGCAGGTCCGCGCGAAACCCATCTCAGGCCACCCCCCGCGCGTGCTCGACGACCGGGGCGCCCTTGACCGGGAGCACCACGCCGATCAGGTCGAATCGGACGCCTCCCGGCGGTGCTCCCCCGTGTGTCTGGATCCACCTCTCGGCGAGATCCCGCAGCCGCTGCGCCTTCTCCGGCGTGATCGCCGCCATCGGGTGCTCGAAGCGGCCGTCCCTGCGGGTCTTCACCTCGCAGACGACCAGGACGTCCCCGTCCCGGGCCACGATGTCGATCTCCCCGGTCCTGCCACAGCGCCAGTTGCGCTCCAGGACCGTCATACCGGCGTCCGTCAGCCGCCGCGCGGCCAGATCCTCGCCGTACCTGCCGAGTGCACTGCGTGCGTTCATGTCGGCACCACCTCCGGCGCCAACCGTCACGCACCTCACCAAGAGAAGTGGATCTTGGTGGACAACTCGCCGGCTGTGGATAACTTCGTCACCCGCCCGGCAGCTCCAGGTCGCTCTTGTTCAGCTCCTCGATGTTCACGTCCTTGAATGTGAGAACGCGGACCTGCTTCACGAAACGCGCCGGGCGGTACATGTCCCACACCCACGCGTCCGCCATCGACACCTCGAAGAACACCTCACCCTGGACCGAGTGCACTTGCATCTCGTAGTCGTTGGTGAGGTAGAAGCGCCGCTCGGTCTCGATCACGTATTTGAACAGACCGACGACATCGCGGTACTCCCGGTAGAGCTTCAGCTCCATCTCGGTCTCGTACTTCTCGAGGTCCTCGGCGCTCATGGCAGCTTCCCCTTCAGCCGTGCGGTCCCACCATTGTGCGCCAGTCCCGTGAGCCCCTAGACGATTTCCGTGTCAAGGGTCACGGGCCCGGCCGGGGGCCCTTCGTCGAGCAGCCGGCACAGCAGCTCGGCGAGTCTGGTCGGATACACCGTCTCATGCGCCCGGGCAAGTTCCGCACACGTCCACCAGCGCGCTCCGGCGACGCTACGCCGCTCCAGCTCGGTGAGGCCCCTGGCCTCGGTGGCCGTCTGGGTCGTACGGGCCAGGTAGTACCACTCGTCCTGGTCCCAGCGTCGCCCCGCGAAGGGGAAGGAGCACGTCCGCCGCCACAGCACCGGACCGAGTTCGACCTCGGTGATGCCGGTCTCCTCGGCGAGTTCCCTCAGTGCGGCCTGTTCACGACTCTCGTCGCCCTCCAGGCCCCCGCCCGGCGTGAACCACCAGTCGTCGGTGGGATCGTCAGGTTCATGGCCGTGCAGGAGCAGGATGCGGTCCTCGGGGTCGAGCAGGACGACCCGGGCCACCTTGCGCAGGCCACCCGCGCGGGAGTCCTCGTACGCGCCCGTCGCCTCAGCGGGCACCCACGGGCTCCGTCCGCGTGCGGGAACGCCTGCCGCCCAGACGCTTGGCGATCGGGCCGTACGCCCCGCCGCCGAGGACGAGGACGGCACCGACCACGATCAGGCTGACGATCACTCGCAGCGGGCCCGGCGTCGACAGCGCGCCCAGCGTCTCGAAGCCCGTGGGACGGGCCAGCATGCCGTTCATGGGCCACACGACGGCGTCCACCCGGGCCGTGACGGCGGACTCGGCCACCGTGCCCTGGGCCGCGTCGGTGAGGTGGGCGGAGGAGTCCAGCGAGCCCTGCCGCTCGTCACCGAGCAGGAACAGCCGGCCCTTGGGGACCTTCACGGTCGGGATGGTCTTGTCCTCGACCGCGCCGCCCTTGAGGTAGCCCTCGTCGATCTGCTTGCCGTTGACGGTCAGCTTGCCGCCGGTGCAGCAGGCGACGGTGTCCCCGCCGACCGCGACCACGCGCTTGACCACGGGGGCGTTGGTGACCCAGGTCTTGTCCGTGAAGACGACGACGTCGCCCCGGTGCACCTCACTGCCGTCGACGCGCTGGGCCAGCACCCGGTCGCCGGCGTCGATCGTCGGTGTCATCGAGGTCGTCGGCACGGTGTAGGGCCGGTAGACCAGCGCTCCCCAGCCGAATCCGCCGAGGAACAGCACGATGCCCAGGGCGACCGCGATGCCGGACAGGCGCTGTCCGGCCTTGGTGCCCACCGGGCTCGTGCTCTTGCCGCCGCTGCGCGGGGCCGTACGTGTCGTGCTCTCGCCACCCATGGACCCGCACCCTACCCGGCGGTACCTGAACGGGTCAGCCCCTCATGACCGCTCGAGGTCACAGCTGCACCAGGGTTTCACCAAGGCGGGGTGCGGGGCGGGTTCAGCGGGTCTCGGCGGGCGCGATCCTCCTGCGCCGCCACAGCACCACCGGTACCGCGCCGGCGAGCGCGAGGGCGTTCGGGGCGATGGTCAGGGCGGCGGACGCCGAGGACTTGTCGTTGATGCCGGGCTGCTCGAAGGTGTCCGGGATGGGCAGGGTGCTCCAGCGGTTGATCGGCCAGGCGATGACGATGGCGCGGCCCACGACCTTGTTCACCGGGACCATGCCGTTGTGCTTGTCGCTCTGGTTGTAGCGGGAGTCGCGGGAGTTCTGGCGGTGGTCGCCCATCACCCAGATGTAGCCCTTGGGGACCTTCACCGTGAACTGGCCGCCCTGGTCGTCGACGCTGCACGGGGTGTTGCCCGGGTAGACGATCGAGGTGTCGTTCAGCGCCTTGCCGTTGACCTTCAGCGGGCCGCTGCCCTTGCAGGAGACCGTGTCGCCGCCGACGCCGATGACGCGCTTGATCAGGTCCTTCTCCTCGGCGGACGGCATCAGGCCGATCCAGCTGAGGACCTTCTGCAGCGCGTTCGGGTTCGCCGTCGGCTCGCCGGCCAGCCAGTTGTCCGGGTCGTGGAAGACGACCACCTCACCGCGCTCGGGCTTCGAGCCGAACCAGGGGGTGAGCTTGTCCACCAGGACGCGGTCGCCCTGCTGGAGGGTGTTCTGCATCGAGTCCGAGGGGATCGAGAACGCCTGCACGAGGAAGGTCTTGATCAGCAGCGCGAGGACGAGCGCGATGACGATCAGGATGGGCAGCTCCTTCCAGAAGGAGCGCTGCTTCTTCGCCGTGGGCGTCGAGTCGCCCGGGCCCTGGTCGTCCGTCCTGGTCGGTTCGCCGGGCGCCGCGGGTTCGTCCTGCGCGCCGGAGTCACTCCCGGAGGTCACGGCGCTGTCCGCGGCCGGGACGGCTGATTCCGCGGGGCGCCCGCGGTGCTCCTCGCCGTCGTGTCCGGACCGTGCGCCAACCGCCACATCCCCCACGCCAACTCCTTACTCTGTGCCGCCGCCTGAGCCGTACCCGGCGCAGGCCCACCACTCCCATAACGAGCGGGAGTTCCGCAGGGCTCGGGAGCTGGATCGCTGTCTTCGGATCGTCGGGTGCAACCCTATGCGACAGCTCGGGGGACGCGGTCGTCCCCGACACGGAGTTGGAAACGGAGGAGAAAGTTTTAGGTTCCTTCAAGGACGTCATGTGCCCGAGGGGCCAGGCGATCACCATGGCCCGCCCGACGACGGAGTGCAGGGAGACCGTGCCGCCGTAGTCGGTGTTCATGTGGGCGCGCGAGTCAGCCGAGTTGCCCCGGTGGTCGCCCATCACCCACAGCCGCCCCTGGGGGACGGTGATGTCGAACGGCTGAGTGGAGGGGGCGTTGCCGGGATACAGGTAGTCCGCCTCGGTCAGGGGAACGCCGTTGACGGTCACCCGCCCCTCGGTGTCACAGCATTTGACGTGGTCGCCGCCGACGCCGATGACCCGTTTGATGAGGTCCTTGTCGTTGGCCGAGGGCAGCAGGCCGATGAAGGTGAGCCCTTCCTTGATCTGCTTGACGACGATGGGGTCGTTCTTGGTCGTCGTGGTCTGCTCGCCCGCGAGCCAGCCGCCGGGGTCCTTGAACACGACGACGTCCCCGCGCTTGGGCTCGGAGCCGAACCACGGGGTGAACTTGTCGACCAGGACGCGGTCGCCGATCCGGATCGTCTGCTCCATGGAGCCGGACGGGATTACGAACGCCTGGACGAGGAACGTCTTCAGAACCAGCGCTATCAGGACCGCCACACCGACCAGGAGCGGTATTTCCTTGACCGCGCTGCGCCTGCGCTTTCGTTTGACCTTGCGCTGCAGTTTGCGCCGCTCCGCGCGGGTGCGGCCGCCGCTCGGCGCGGTGCCGGTGGAGGTGCGCCGGGAGCCGGTGGGCAGCAGGTTCTCGGTGCCGAACGTGCCGTAGCCGCCGCTCGGCTCCGGACGGCGCGGTTTGCCGCGGTTACCCATGCGCACCGCCGGCGGCGGGCACGCGCGCGTAGGCGGCGGGGCGGTGCAGTCGGGTCCAGTGGGTGGTGGGCCATACGATCCAGTCGGCGCGGCCGATGACGTCGGAGACCGGGATCATGCCGCCGCCCGGCGAGCCCAGGTGGTCGCGTGAGTCGCTCGAGTCGCTGCGGTGGTCGCCGAGGACGAAGAGGGTGCCGTCGGGCACGACGACACGGAAGGGCACCGTCGACGGGCTGTCCCCGGGGTACAGGAAAGCCGACTCGTCGACCGACCGGCCGTTCACCTCGATCCTCCCCTCCCTGTCGCAGCAGACAACGCGGTCTCCGCCCACGCCCACGACGCGCTTGATGTAGTCCGCGTCACCGAAATACCCAGTTCCGTCGAACACCACAACATCGCCACGGCGCGGCTCGGCACCGAAACGGTACGCCAACTTATTTACGAGAACGCGGTCCCCGATCCTCAATCCCTGTTCCATGGATCCGCTGGGAATCTGGAATGGTTGAGCCACGAAAGAGTTGAGGAGCAGCAAAAAGACCAGGCAGACCAGCAGGGTCAGGGTGATCCGGCCACCGGGCAGCCAGTCGGTGATCCGCGCCACCAACGCGAAACGCGACCGTCCCTCCGCAGCCTCTGGTTCAGGGCGGGAGGAGCGGTCGCGCTCCGTGTGCTGTGCTTCGGTGTCCATCGGGGCGGAATGGTATCCGGCCCCGCTTTGACCACCGGTAAGCGCTCAGCTCTCGCGCTTCTCCTTGATCTTCGCCGCCTTGCCGCGCAGCTCGCGCAGGTAGTACAGCTTGGCGCGACGCACGTCACCGCGGGTGACGAGCTCGATCTTCTCCACGATCGGGGTGTGCACCGGGAAGGTGCGCTCGACGCCGACGGAGAAGGAGACCTTGCGGACCGTGAAGGTCTCGCGGACACCGGCGCCCTGACGGCGAATCACAACGCCCTTGAACTGCTGCACACGGGAGCGGTTGCCCTCGATGACGCGGACGTGGACGTTGACGGTGTCACCCGGGCGGAAGGCCGGGATGTCGCTGCGCAGCGACGCGGAGTCGACGGAGTCGAGCAGGTGAGACATTTCGTCTGCTTTCTTCGCTGATGCCACAGGTCATCAACGGGAGCTAGGTGTTCCAGGAAGGATGCTGTCCGTGTCGGGGCGGGCGTCGTGTCCCCCTGTGGCAGGGGCGCACGCCGGACGACGCACAACAGCGGCCTATTGTTCCACGCCCTCTGGCCTGCGCCAAAATCGGCCATACGGCTCCCCCTCCGGATCCGGCGCCCAGCCCAGGATGGAGAGCATCTCGCGGTCCTTCTTGTCGAAGGCCTTGGGGTCGCAGCGCTCGATCAGGTCGGGCCGGTTGGCCGTCGTACGCCTGAGGGCCTCGTCGCGGCGCCAGCGGGCGATCTTGCCGTGATGGCCGCTGAGCAGCACGTCGGGGATGGAGCGTCCGCGCCACTCGGGGGGCTTGGTGTAGACGGGGCCCTCCAGAAGGTTGGCCATGGCGCCGGGCGCGAAGGAGTCGTCGCGGTGCGACTCCGCGTTGCCGAGGACGCCGGGCAGCAGCCGGGCCACGGCCTCCGTGATCACCAGTACGGCCGCCTCGCCGCCGGCGAGGACGTAGTCGCCGATGGACAGCTCGTACACCGGTACGCGGGTCGCGTACTCGTCGATGACGCGACGGTCGATGCCCTCGTAGCGCGCGGGCGTGAAGATCAGCCAGGGGCGCTCGGAGAGCTCGACGGCGAGTTCCTGGGTGAAGGGGCGGCCGCTGGGGGTGGGCACGATCAGCGCGGGGGCGTGCGAGCCGGTCTCGTAGCCGTCGGCGAGCACGGTGTCGAGCGCGTCGCCCCAGGGGTCGGTCTTCATGACCATGCCGGGGCCGCCGCCGTACGGGGTGTCGTCGACGGTGTTGTGCCGGTCGTACGTCCACGCGCGCAGGTCGTGCACATGGACGTCGAGCTGCCCACGCGCGCGTGCCTTGCCGACGAGGGAGACGTTCAGCGGTTCGAGGTACTCGGGGAAGATCGTGACGACGTCGAGGCGCATCGCTTACGACTCTTCCCGCGAGGAGGCGATCTCCGCCTTGTCGTCGATCAGACCGGGCGGCGGCGTGATGACGGCCTTCTGCTCGGCGAGGTCGATCTCGGTGACGATCTCCCCGACGAAGGGGATCATCACCTCGCTGCCGTCCGGGCGCTCGACGATGAAGAGGTCCTGGGACGGCAGGTGCGAGATCTCGGTGATCCGGCCCACCTCAACGCCGTCCTCGGTGACGACGTCGAGGTCGATGAGCTGGTGGTCGTAGTACTCGTCCTCGTCCTCGGGCAGTTCGTCGGGGTCGACCTCGGCGATCAGGAGGGTGTTGCGCAGGGCCTCGGCGGCGTTGCGGTCGTTCACTCCCTCGAACCGCAGCAGGAGCCGCCCGCTGTGGACGCGGCCGGTCTCGATGGTGAGGGGACCCGTGGTGGCCGGGTCGGTGGCCAGGACGGCGCCGGGCGCGAGCCGCACTTCGGGCTCGTCGGTACGGACCTCGACGGTGACCTCGCCCTTGATGCCGTGGGCACGGCCGATCCGCGCTACTACGAGCTGCACTTCTCAGGATCTCCTGTCATACGACTACGGGCCGGGGACGGCCCAGTGGCCCTCCCCGGCCCGAGCCGGTGCTGCGTTTTCGGCGTCAGCGGACGTGGTCGACGTCGACGAGGTCGACGCGGACACCGCGGCCGCCGATGGCGCCCACGACGGTACGCAGAGCGCGTGCGGTGCGGCCGTTGCGGCCGATCACCTTGCCGAGGTCGTCGGGGTGGACCCGGACCTCGAGGACGCGTCCGCGGCGCAGGTTGCGGGATGCGACCTGCACATCGTCGGGGTTGTCGACGATGCCCTTCACGAGGTGCTCGAGAGCCTCCTCGAGCATGCTCAGGCCTCGGCCGACTCGGACTCGGCGGCAGCCTCGTCCTTCTTCTCCGCCTTCTTCTTCTGGGTGATCGCCTCACCCTTGCCCTCGTCGTCGCCACCCAGGGCCTCGAACGACGGGCGCGCCTTCTTCGGCTCGGCGACGAGCAGCGGAGCCGGGGCGGGCTCGCCCTTGAACTTCTGCCAGTCGCCGGTCTTCTTCAGGATGGCGAGGACGGGCTCGGTCGGCTGCGCGCCGACACCCAGCCAGTACGCCACGCGCTCGGCGTCCACCTCGATGACCGACGGGTTGTAGGTCGGGTGGTACTTGCCGATCTCCTCGATCGCACGGCCGTCGCGACGGGTGCGGGAGTCGGCGACGACGATGCGGTAGTGAGGCGAACGGATCTTGCCCAGACGCTTCAGCTTGATCTTGACTGCCACGGGAGTGGGTTCTCCTGGATTTGACGTGGTTGGGCACGGCGAGAATGCCGCGTGGGGTTGCGGTACCCGAGTGCCCGATGGACGCGTCAGCCGGAGGAGAGAGGGGTCCTGTGCGGCTGTCGAGTACAGCTAGCCATTGTGCCACACCCGGCGGGTCGCTCACGCCGGGTGGTTCCGGGGCATGCCTGAGGGGCACCCGGCTGTCCGGGTGCCCACAGGCTGCACACGTCCGCCACGGCATGGCGGGTGCGGCTGCCACGAGCAGCCGCATCCTCATGCCGCGCCGACGACCTCCGGAATCCGGAACGGCTTGCCGCAGCCGCCGCAGACGATGGGGGCCTGGGCCAGGACGGACGGGACGACCCGGACGTTGCGCCCGCAGTCGCACACGGCCTTCACGCGCACCCCGCCGCCGGAGGAACCGTGCCGGGCGGCCGGTCCCCGGAAGCTCTTCGGGGTGTCCGCTGAGGTCGCCGCCGTGTGCGCCTTCAGGGCGCGCTGGAGGCGCTCCATCGTCGGGCGGTAACGGCGCTTGGCCTCGGGGTTGAGTGTGACCAGCGAGAAGCCGCTGCTGGGATGCGGTTCCTCGGGGTGGTCCAGGCCCAGTTCCTCGGCGATCGCGAGGAATCTGCGGTTGTGGTACCGGCCGGCCCGGGACGTGTCGCGCACGCCGCGCGCTGCGGCGATGCCGTGGACTGCCTCATGGAGCAGTCGCTCGAAGGAGAGCTCGTGCCCGCACGCGGACGACGACTCTCCGATCAGGGATTCTGGCGCGGCGAGGTCGGGCAGCTCGGGGTGGTACCGCTGAATGTCGGCCCACGCCTGTGCCAGCTCCGCGGCGAGAACAGGTGGTGTCTGTGTCGTGCTCACGTAATGACAACGAGCGGGGGTGCCGCTGTGTTCCTATTCCGGGGCATCCCAAATAATTTGCACGTACCCGTCAGTTGCCGCTGATGAGTGGAGACGAGGGCGGGTGCGCTGATCTGCGGAGAAACCTCACAGCTCCTACCAAGGTGGTACGTAGCAAGACCTACGTACCGGCGCGTAGCCGCCGTCCACGCGCCGGTGCGGCTGTGTTCCGCGGATGCGCAAGGGGCGTTTCGGCCGCTCTCGCCGCGGAAGGACGCCGTATCAGTAAGCGCGCGCGACGAGGGCGACGTTACCGGGTGCGTCCTCCGACTCCGGCACCGACCCGTCGGCGCCGACCAGACACCGTACGGTCACCGCGTGCTCGGCCAGCCTGGCCTCGCCCTCCGCGCCGAGATCCGCCCACGGCAGGCGCGCCCAGCCGCCGGCCACGGCCGCCTCGACGGCCTCCTCGACCGTCGACACGTCGGCCGTGCGCGACTCACGCCGCGCGCGGGACTGCGCCAGCAGCAGCGCCTGGTCCTCCTCCAGGACGGACGGCAGCAGTCGTACGAGGGAGTCGATCGCCACCGGCTCCTTGCCTCCCGGGATCCGCCGGGCGAGCATCGCCGTGCCGTTCTCCAGGTCACGGGGGCCGACCTCGATCCGTACCGGCACGCCCTTGAGCTCCCAGTCGACGGCCCTGCGCCCGAAGGGGATGTCGGTGCGGTCGTCGACATGGACGCGGACACCCGCGGCCGCCAGCAGATCCCCGATCTCGCGGACCTTGGCCAGAACCGTCTCGTCGCCCTTGATCGCGAGGACGACGACCTGGATCTGCGCCAGCCGCGGCGGGACGCGCAGGCCGTTGTCATCGCCGTGAGTCATCACCAGGGCGCCGATCATCCGGGTGGTGGAGCCCCAGGAGGTCTGCCAGACGAGTTCCTGGCTGCCTTCTCTCGACAGGTACCGGGTGTTGAAGGCCTTGGCGAAGTTCTGGCCCAGCTCGTGACTGGTGACCATCTGGAGGGCCTTGCCGTCGCCCATCATGCTTTCGAGGGTCAGGGTGTTGATGGCACCCGCGAAGCGCTCCTTGACCGTCTTGCGACCGGAGACGAAGTCCATCGCGAGCACGTCCCGCAGAAAATCCCCGTAGACATGCCGCTGAACATGGGCGGCGAAGTCGCGTGCCTCCTCGTACGTGGCGTGCGCGGTGTGGCCCTCCTGCCACAGGAACTCGGTCGTACGAAGGAAGAGGCGGGGCCGCAACTCCCAACGCACCACGTTCGCCCACTGATTGATCAGCAGCGGCAGATCGCGGTAGCTCTGCACCCACTTCGAGAAGTACTCGTTGATGATCGTCTCGGAGGTGGGCCGGACGACCGCCGGCTCCTCCAGTTCCTTGCCGCCGGCGTGGGTGACCACGGCCAGCTCCGGTGCGAAGCCCTCGACATGGTCCGCCTCGCGGGTGAGGTACGACTGCGGGATCAGCAGCGGGAAGTACGCGTTCTGCGTGCCCGTGGCCTTGATCCGGGCGTCCATCTCGGCCTGCATCCGCTCCCAGAGCCCGTACCCGTACGGTCGGATGACCATGGTGCCGCGCACCGGTCCGTTGTCCGCCAGTTCGGCTTTGTTGATGAGGTCCTGGTACCAGCGCGGGAAGTCGTCCGCCCGCGGAGTGAGCACGGATGCCTTTGCCATGCCGGGATATTACGGGGGCACATTGCCGGGATGTGAATTCTTTTCACCGGCGCGGTCAAGCCACAAGCCGGGGACCGTCAACCCCTGGACGAGCGGTCGAGTGCGGAGTTACCTGGCATACGGGGGGAGGGCGAGCGCACGTCACGGGGGCCATGGAAACGGGCACAGCGGCAACTCTCGGCGGATTGGGGCGCTTTACATGACACCTACGCTCGTGCGGCAGCACCTGCCTCATACGGGGACGACACCCCGTGTGGACCTGTGTGCACGCGCGCGTGACTGGTCCGAGATCCAGGAGCGGATGCTGGTTCCGCTCTACGAGGCCGTCTACGAGCGACTGGAGGTGGGCTCCGGCACCCGGCTGCTGGGCCTGGGCTGCGGCAGCGGACTCGCCCTGTTGATGGCGGCGTCCAGAGGCGCCGCGGTCACAGGTGTCGACCACCGCTCGCCCGAACGGCTCGCCCTCGCGCGGGAGCGGCTGCTCTCGGAGACGGGAGGCACGCGCGCGCGTGGGGACACGCGACTCGTCGACGGTTCGCCCGGGGACGTCGGGGCCGCGGGCGACGCGGAGACGCCCGCGTACACCCTGGTGACCGCTTTCGAGCCCATCGGGTGTCTCGCGGGCGACTCGGAGGGGCTCGGCGGGCTGCTACGGGCAGTGACACCGCTCGCCGAGCGCGGGGCGCCCGTGGTGCTCGCCGGCTGGGGTCCGCCGGAACGCTGCGCCACGTCGTCCGTGCTGCGGGTGGCCGCCAGGATGGCGGATCCGCTGCGCAGCGCGGGCAGTTGGCGCCCCGCCCTTCGCGACGACCTGGAGGAGGTCGCCCAGCGGGCCGGCCTCAAGCCGGACGGCTCGGGCCGGGTCTCCTGCCCCTTCGGCTACGCAGGCGTCGACAGCGCGCTGCGGGGGCTGCTCTCCACCGGCCTCTTCGACGCGGCGATCACCGCCACGGACCAGGTCCAGGTCGACAAGGAGCTGACGGAGGCCCTGCACCCGTACCGGCGCGGCGACGGAACGGTGTGGATGCCGAACGTCTTCCGCTACCTGATCGCGCGCGTGCCCTAGAGGGACTCCTTCGGCCGGCCCTGTGCCTCCGCGTCCTCGACGTCCTTGGTCAGACGCGTGATGCCCGCGATGCGGTACACGTCCGCCTCCTCCAGGGTCTCCCGCTCCAGCAGGGCCTCGGCGAGGGCGTCGAGTCGGCCGCGGTGCTCGGTGAGCTTGCGGCAGGCCTCGTCGTAGCACTCGTCGACGATGCGGCGCATCTCGCCGTCGATGACGTCGAGGGTCTGCGGCGCCGCAGCGAGGCCGTAGGCCTGCTGGGCGTCGTTGGGGAGGGCGGAGAGGCGGCCGACGCGGTCGCTCATGCCCCAGCGGGCGACCATCCCGCGCGCGATGTTGGTGACCTGTTCGAGGTCGTTCTCGGCGCCGGTGGTGATCACCCCGTACACGACCTGTTCCGCCGCCATGCCGCCGAGCGCGCCGATGATCCGGCCGCGCAGGTACTCCTCGGTGTAGGCGTACTTGTCGGACTCCGGCGTCGACAGGGTGACGCCGAGGGCGCGGCCGCGCGGGACGATGGTGATCTTGCGGACGGGGTCGGCGCCGGGCTGGAGCATACCCAGCAGGGCGTGACCGCTCTCGTGGTACGCCGTCCTGCGCCGCTCCTCGTCGGGCATCACCAGCGGCCGTTCCGCGCCCAACTGGACCTTCTCCAGCGCCTCCGAGAGGTCGGCCTGGGTGACCTTCTCCTGCTTGCGCTTGACGGCGAGGAGGGCGGCCTCGTTGGCCAGGTTGGCGAGTTCGGCGCCGGTCATGCCCGGGGTGGTCCGAGCGACCTGGGCGAGGTCGACGTCCTTCGCGAGCGGGATCTGGCGGGTGTGGATCTCCAGGATGGCCTGGCGGCCGCCGCGGTCCGGGGGCGAGACCATGACCACCCGGTCGAAGCGGCCGGGGCGGGTCAGGGCCGGGTCGAGGACGTCGGCGCGGTTGGTGGCCGCGATGACGATGACGCCCTCCGAGCCGGAGAAGCCGTCCATCTCGGTGAGGATCTGGTTCAGCGTCTGCTCGCGCTCGTCGTGACCGCCCATCCCGGAACCGCCGCCGCGGGCCCGGCCGATGGTGTCGATCTCGTCGATGAAGATGATCGACGGGGCCACCTTGCGGGCCTCCGCGAACAGTTCACGTACGCGTGAGGCGCCCACACCGACGATCATCTCGATGAACTCGGAGGCGGACGCCGAGAAGAACGGCACCCCCGCCTCGCCGGCGACCGCCCGCGCGAGCAGCGTCTTGCCGGTGCCGGGCGGGCCCGCCAGCAGCACGCCCTTGGGCATCTTCGCGCCCATCCTGCGGTAGGCGTCGGGGTTCTTCAGGAAGTCCACGACGTCGTTGAGCTCGCCCTCGACCTCGTCGATGCCGGCGACGTCCTCGAACGTGGTGCGCTGCTGCCCCGATTCCAGCTCCACCGGCTTGGGCGGCGCCTTGCGGCCGAGCATGCCGCCCGCGCCGCCGAGCCCCGAGCTCACCCGCCGTGCGATGAACACCCACACCGCGATCAGCAGCAGCATCGGTGCCAGCGAGATCAGCAGGTTGGACAGGAAGCTGCGGTGCTGGACGACCGGCTCCGCGGTGACCGTGACGTCGTGCTTGGTCAGGTCCTCCCAGACCTTGTCGTCCGCGAAGGTGGGCCGCTCGGTGTTGAACTTGGTGTACTTGCCCTCGCCCTCGGGGTTGTCCCGGGCCTTCTTGAGCTGGCCCTGGATGGCGTTGCCCTTGGCGTAGATCTTGCTGACGTTGCCGGCGTCGACCTGCTTGCTGAACTCGGTGTAGGAGATCGTCGGCTCGTCGCCCTCGTTGAAGAACGACAGCAGCACGTTGGCGAGCAGGTACACGACCAGAGCGGTGAGGATCAGGCTCCACCAGCCGCCGCGCATCCTCCGGCCGCCCGGGGACGGCTTCTGGGGCTCCTCGGGGGTGCCCTCGGTACGCCAGGGCTGGTCGGGCGACTTGCGTGGCGGCGCGGGGTTGGTCATAACCGGACGTTACGACAACGACCAACCCCGGGCATGCGCTGCCGGTGAAATCGACCCATGAACTTAACGAGCGGCCCGTGAACTCTCGTGGAGTTCAGCCCATGACCTTCTTGGTCGGCCCGTGAACTTCTCCGATCAGCCCATGAACTCTTGATCAGCCCATGAACTTCTTGAACTCGTCCGGCAGCTCGAAGTCCTGGCCGCCCTGCTGACCCGGCAGCCCGAAGGCACCGCCCGGCACGGCACCGCCCTGGGCGGCGGCCCGGCGTGCGGCCTCCTCCTGCTCCTGCTGCTTGCGCTTCATCGGGTTGCCGGAGCGCTGCTTGCCCTTGGCCTTCTTCGGCTGCTTCCGGCTGCGGCCGGGACCGCCGCCCATGCCGGGGATCCCCGGCATCCCGGGCATGCCGCCGCCCTGGGCCATGCGGGACATCATCTTGCGGGCCTCGAAGAACCGCTCGACGAGGTTCTTGACGGCGCTGACCTCGACGCCGGAACCCTTGGCGATACGGGCGCGGCGGGAGCCGTTGATGATCGTCGGGTCCTGGCGCTCACCCGGGGTCATCGACTTGATGATGGCGGCCGTGCGGTCGACGTCCCGTTCGTCGATGTTGTTGATCTGTTCCTTGATCTGGCCCATGCCGGGCATCATGCCGAGCAGCTTGCTGATGCTGCCCATCTTCCTGACCTGCTCCATCTGGGCCAGGAAGTCGTCCAGGGTGAAGTCCTGGCCCTTCTTGGAGGCGAGCTTGGAGGCCATCTTCGCGGCCTCTTCCTCGCTGAACTCCTTCTGCGCCTTCTCGAACAGGGTGGCGAGGTCACCCATGTCGAGGATGCGGGAGGCCATCCGGTCCGGGTGGAAGACGTCGAAGTCGTCCAGCTTCTCGCCGTTGGAGGCGAACATGATCGGCTTGCCGGTGACCGAGGCGATCGACAAGGCCGCACCACCGCGGGCGTCACCGTCGAGCTTGGAGAGGACCACGCCGTCGAAGCCGACGCCGTCGCGGAAGGCCTCCGCCGTGTTGACGGCGTCCTGACCGATCATCGCGTCGACGACGAAGAGGATCTCGTCCGGCGAGACCGCGTCCCGGATGTCCGCGGCCTGCTGCATCATCTCCTGGTCGATGCCGAGGCGGCCGGCGGTGTCGACGATGACGATGTCGTGGAGCTTGGTCCTGGCGTGCTGGACGGAGTCCCTGGCGACCTTGACCGGGTCGCCCACGCCGTTGCCCGGCTCCGGGGCGAAGACGGCGACGCCCGCGCGCTCGGCCACGACGCTGAGCTGGTTGACCGCGTTCGGGCGCTGGAGGTCGGCGGCGACCAGGAGCGGCGAGTGGCCCTCTTCCTTGAGGTGCTTGGCGAGCTTGCCCGCGAGGGTGGTCTTACCGGCACCCTGCAGACCCGCGAGCATGATCACGGTCGGGGGCTGCTTGGCGAAGCGCAGCCGGCGGGTCTGGCCGCCCAGGACGGTGACCAGCTCGTCGTTGACGATGTCCAGCACCCGCTGGGCGGGGTACTGCGTACCGGAGACCTCGGGGCCGAGGGCGCGTTCCTTGACGTTCTTGATGAACGCCCGGACGACCGGCAGGGCCACGTCCGCCTCGAGCAGCGCGATACGGATCTCGCGCGCGGTGGCGTCGATGTCCGCCTCGCTCAGACGCCCCTTGCCGCGCAGATTCTTGAAGGTCGCTGAAAGGCGATCGGAGAGAGTGTCGAACACGGCGGCGTCGGTCCTCGGAGTCGGGGTCAGTGTGAGCGCCTTCCAGGGTATCCGGACCGGCAGGACAATCGCCCCCGCCCGGCACCTTCGAGGTCACCCCCGCAGCGTCTCCTCCAGTTTTCGGGCCACCGAGGCCGCTTCCTCGGTGGGCAGGGGCGTGCCCTCGGGGGCGGTGACGTAGAAGGCGTCCACGGCGTTGGCGCCCAGGGTCGACACGTGCATGCTGCGCACCCGTACCTTCGCGTCGTCCAGCGCCCGTCCGATCCGGTGCAGCAGTCCTGGGGCGTCCTGGGCGCGCACCTCGATGACCGTGGCGTGCCGGGAGGCGGCCGGGGCGACCGTCACACGGGGCGGCGGGGCCACGACTCCCCGGCGGCGCGGATAGGCGGCGTCCCGCTCGGCCAGGCGTCCCGCGATGTCCAGGGAGCCGTCCAGGGCCCGTACGAGGTCCGCCCGCAGCCGCGCGGCCTGCGGCAGGGAGCCGTACTCGGCGGCCACCCGCCAGTCCAGCAGCAGGACCGAGCCCTCGACGCCGTCCGGCAGGTCCAGGGTCCGCAGTCCCGCCGTGCGCACGGTCAGCCGGTGCACGGCGAGGACGCCGGCGACCGCGGGCAGCACGCCCGGCTGGTCGGGCACGGCGATCAGCAGCTCCACGCCGAGCGGTTCGGGGTCCCCGGTGGGCTGGTCCTCGGCCGGCGGCTCGGTCTGCGCGCGCAGGGACAGCACGGGAGAGCCCGTGGCGACCGCCTCGATGGCGAGCCGTTCCTGCTCGGCGGTGGGCGCGGCGGCCTCGGGCTCGTCGAGGACATCCCCGGCGAGGACCGCGGAGACCCGCGTCACGAGCTCGGCGACGAGCGAGGCGCGCCAGGACGACCAGGCGGCCGGGCCGGTGGCCAGCGCGTCCGCCTCGGTCAGCGCGTGCAGCAGCTCCAGGGTCCCCTGCGAGCCGACCGCGTCGGCGACCGACCGTACGGTGGCCGGGTCCTCCAGGTCACGCCGGGTGGCGGTGTCGACGAGCAGCAGATGGTGCCGTACCAGGGTCGCGAGCACGGCGACCTCGTCGCGGTCGAAGCCGATCCGGGCCGCCACGTCGCGCGCGATGATCTCGCCGGCCACCGAGTGGTCGCCGGGCCAGCCCTTGCCGATGTCGTGCAGCAGCGCGGCGACCAGGAGGAGGTCGGGGCGGTGGACGCGGCGGGTGAAGTCGGAGGCTCGCACGGCCGTTTCGATGAGATGCCGGTCGACGGTCCAGATGTGCACGGCGTTGCGCTGCGGCCGGCAGCGCACCCGCTCCCAGTCCGGCAGCAGCCGGGTGATCAGCCCCTCCGCCTCCAGGGCCTCCCAGACGTCGATGGTCGGATGACCGGAGCCGAGGAGGGTCACCAACTGCTCGCGCGCCTCGGCGGGCCAGGGCGCGGGCAGGGGGCGCGCGATGGCCGCCATGCGCCGTACGGCGTGCAGGGAGAGCGGGAGTCCGGCCTGCGCGGCGGCGGCCGCGGCGCGCAGCGGCAGGACGGGGTCGCGCTCGGGGCGCGCGGCACGGGCGAGCACCACCTCGCCGTCCTGCTCCACCACGCCCTCGGCCAGCGGGGAGCGCTCGGCGACCGGTTTGCCGCCGCCCAGCATGGCGCGCAGCCGCGGCCGCACGGCGCGCGATCTGAGCACGCGCCCCACCTCGCGCCAGGTGACGTCACTGGCGTACGAGATCACGCGCGCCGCCTCGTAGACCTGGCGCAGCAGCGTGTCCGCGTCGAGCAGGCCGAGTTCGGCGGCGACCTGGTCCTGTTCCTGGAGCGCGAGCCGGTCCGTCGCGCGCCCCGTCGTGAGGTGGAGCGCGTCACGGACGTCGAGGAGCCGGCGCCGGGCGTCGTCGAGGCCCTCGCGCGGGGCGTCGGCCAGCCAGGAGGCGGCGACGGCGCGCAGGGTGGTGGCGTCGCGCAGCCCGCCGCGCGCCTCCTTCAGATCCGGTTCCAGCAGGTACTGCAGCTCGCCCTGGCGTTCGGCGCGCTCGGCGCACAGTTCCTGCAGTTCGGGCAGACGCTTGGGTGCCTGGTTGCGCCAGTCGGCGAGGACGGCGGTGCGCAGACCGGCGGTGAGACCGAGGTCGCCGGCGATGTGACGGGCGTCGAGGAGACCGAGTTGGACTTTCAAATCCTCCCCGGCGGTCTTGCGGGCCTCCCCCGGCGTGCGCACCGAGTGGTCCAGGGAGAGACCGAGGTCCCAGACGGGGTACCAGAGGCGGTCGGCGAGCGCGGCGACCGCCTTGCTGTCGCTGCCGTCATGGAGGAGCAGCAGGTCCAGGTCGCTGCGCGGGGACAGCTCGCCGCGTCCGTAGCCGCCGACGGCGACCAGGGAGACCCCGCGCAGCCCCTCGGCTCCGGCGGCGAAGAGTCCCGTCAGCCAGTCGTCCGTCAGCGCGGACAGGGCCGAACGGCGCGGCGGCCCGGACCGCTCCCCCTCGGTGAGGAGGTGCAGCCGGGCCGCCGCGTAGCCGCTGGGTCCCGAGTCTTCTGCTTCGTTGTGCACGTCCGTACTCGACACCCAGGAGCTCCTGTTCTTTTTTCTGTCAGAGCGCGTCGGGGCCGCGCTCGCCGGTCCGCACCCGGACCGCCGTCTCGACCGGGATCGACCAGACCTTGCCGTCACCGATCTTGCCGGTGCGGGCCGCCTTGACGACGACCTCGATCAGCTGCTCGGCGTCGTCGTCCTCGGCCAGTACCTCGATACGGATCTTGGGCACCAGGTCGACGGTGTACTCAGCACCGCGGTAGACCTCGGTGTGGCCCCGCTGACGACCGTAACCGCTCGCCTCGGTGACCGTCAGACCGTGGACGCCGAACGCCTGGAGGGCTTCCTTGATCTCGTCGAGCCGGTGCGGCTTGACGACGGCGGTGATGAGCTTCATGCGTCCACCTTCTTGGTCTCCGTGGCGGCCAGGACCGAGGCGGCGGATCCGGCGATGCCACCGCCCGCGCCGCTGAAGTCGTATGCGGTCTCGGCGTGCTCGGCCTGGTCGATACCACCGACCTCCTCGTCCTCGGTGACCCGCATGCCGATGGTCTTGTCGAGGAGGAAGGCGAGGACCGCGGAGGCGATCAGGGAGTAGGCGAGGACCGCGCCGACACCGGCGAACTGCTTCCACAGCTGGGTGAAGGAGTGGTCGCCGTAGAAGACGCCGGTCGCGGTGGACTGGCCCTTGCCGGTGGCGAAGAAGCCGATGAGCAGGGAGCCGATGATGCCGCCGACCATGTGGACGCCGACCACGTCGAGGGAGTCGTCGTAGCCGAACTTGAACTTCAGGCCGACCGCGGCGGCGCAGGCGACACCGGCGATGGCACCGACGGCGATCGCGCCGATCGGGGAGACCGCACCGCCGGACGGGGTGATCGCGACCAGACCCGCGACCGCGCCGGAGGCGGCGCCCAGCGTGGTGAACGCGCCGTGGCGGATCTTCTCGTAGGCGAGCCAGGCGAGCATGGCGGCGGCGGTGGCGACCTGCGTGTTGACGAACATCAGCGCGCCGACGCCGTCGTCGTTGCCGAGCCAGGAGCCCGCGTTGAAGCCGAACCAGCCGAACCACAGCAGACCGGCACCGAGCATCACCAGCGGGAGGCTGTGCGGGCGCATCGGGTCCTTCTTGAAGCCGACGCGCTTGCCGATGACCAGGATGACGCCCAGGGCGCCGGCACCGGCGTTGATGTGGACCGCGGTACCACCGGCGAAGTCGATCACACCGAGCTTGAAGGCCCAGCCGTCGGCGCCCCACACCCAGTGGGCGACCGGGACGTAGACGACCGTCAGCCACAGGGCGACGAACAGCGACCAGGCGGAGAACTTGACACGGTCCGCGAGGGCGCCGCTTATCAGGGCCGGCGTGATGATCGCGAACATCATCTGGAAGACCATGAACACGAAGATCGGGATGGTGTAGCCGGGCCAGAGCTCGGTGAGGCCGACCTTGTGGAGTCCGAACCAGTCGGTGTCCCAGCCGATCAGACTGTTGTTCGTGCCGAAGGCGAGGGAGAAACCGTAGAGCACCCACAGAATGGTGACGATGCCGATACTGATGAAGCTCATCATCAGCATGTTCAGGGTGCTCTTGACCCGGACCATGCCTCCGTAGAAGAAGGCGAGGCCCGGGGTCATGATCAGCACCAGGGCGGATGCGATCAGCATGAAGCCTGTGTTGGCGGATGACAGCTTGGGTGCCTCCGCGGCAAGCGTGATGGCGGCTGATGCCATCGGCGTCTCCTCGTCGGTTGTACGGCCCCGTGCGGGTCGGAGCGTGTGAGCGGTCCGGTCAAGAGGGGTGGGCCGGTTATGCGCCATGAGATTGGCGCAGCGCGGTTTCGGTCGAAGCCCCTGGTTGTTTCACCGGAGTGACGAAGACGCTCTGCGTGTTACGCGTCGATGAACTGCCGGATGTCCGGCCGCGCGATCGTTATCGTGGCGCAACCTTCGCGAAGGACGGGAACCGGCCGCGGCCGGCCTTCCGATGACCTGGCATGGGGGAGCCGAGTCGGGCAGTTCGGGAGGGCCGGCCGCGGCCGGGGTGCAGGTGTTTTCCGGTCGGGTCAGACCGCTTCGGCGTTCTCCGGGAGCTCGATGGCGAGCTTCTCGGTGAGGTCGACGACCTCGGCCAGCTCTCCGAAGTCGCGTACCGCCGTGTCGACCGTCTTTCGGATACGAGTGTTCACGCGCTCGGAGCGGACCTTCTTGGCGATGTGCATGGCCTGCTCGGCCAGCACCGCGCTCTGCTCGGGTTCACGCCGCAGCAGGTGCACGGTGGCCATGCCGATGAGGTTGAGTGCGTACGACCGCTGGTGCTCGCTGTCCGCCGCGAACAGCTCGACCGCCCGCTGCATCAGCGGCTCGGCCAGCGAGGCGTAGGTCGGGCTGCGGCCGGCGACATAGGCGAGGTCGCGGAAGGAGTGGCTGTTCTCCCCGTACAGCTCGGCCTCGGAGAAGAAGCGGATCCAGTCGGGATCCGGGTCGTCCCACTCGTCGACGTCGGCGAAGGTGTCCTCGGCCATCCGCACGGCCCGCTTGCACTTGCCGGGCTGGCCCATGTTGGCGTACGCGCGGGCCTCCATCGCATACAGCATCGACTGGGTGCGCGGGCTCGCGCAGTCCCGGCTGCCGTACTGCGCGAGGTGGATCAGCTCCAGCGCGTCGTCGGGCCGGCCGAGGTGGATCATCTGACGGCTCATGCTGGACAGGACGTAGGAGCCGAGGGGCTTGTCGCCGGCCTCCTTGGCCGCGTGCAGGGCGAGCACGAAGTACTTCTGGGCGGTGGGCTGCAGCCCGACGTCGTACGACATCCAGCCGGCCAGCTCGGCCAGCTCGGCGGCGACCTTGAACAGCTTGCGGGTGGTCTCCTCGGGCTGGGGCTCCTGGAGCAGGTCGGTCACCTCGTGCAGCTGGCCGACGACCGCCTTGCGGCGCAGGCCGCCGCCGCACTGGGCGTCCCACTGGCGGAACATGATCGTGGTGGACTCGAGGAGGTCCAGCTCCGGCTTGGAGAGCCGGCCGCGGGCCCGGCTGACGGGCTCGGGCTCCGGCTGCGGGGTCTGCGGCGCGGGCACCAGCCAGCGCTGCATCGGCTCGATGAGGGACGGGCCCGCCGACAGCACCAGCGAGCTCCCGAGGAAGCCGCGCCGCGCCAGCATCAGGTCGCTGCGCGAGAACTCGCTGAGCAGAGCGACTGTCTGCGGGCCCGTCCAGGGCAGGTCGACGCCGGACACGGACGGTGACTGGCGTGCCGCGCGCAGGCCGAGGTCCTCGACGGAGACCACGCACCCGAAGCGCTCGGAGAACAGCTCGGACAGGATTCTGGGGATGGGTTCGCGGGGGTTCTCGCCGTCCAGCCAGCGGCGCACCCGGGAGGTGTCGGTGGAGATGTGGTTGGCGCCCAACTGGCGTGCCCTGCGGTTGACCTGACGGGCCAGCTCGCCCTTCGACCAGCCGCTGCGGACGAACCAGGACGTGAGCAGCTCGTTCGGGCGCTTGTCCGTGCTGGTCGCGGTCGTCCCGCCTCCGCCGTTGCCGCTCACTGGAACGCCCCCATCCCTGAGACCACTTGTCGCTGAGTGCGCCAAGCCCTATCAGAATGCCGGTAAATACGGCCGCCCGTCCGCCGGTTCTCACCCTTCGAACGCGATGCCGAGTTGCCTCCGGCATACCCACGAGTGCATGTGCCCCCAGGACTCGTGCACTCAAAGTAATCCTACGATCACGCGTCCAGCCATGGCGATCCCTGAAACGCCACCATTCGCCACCCCTTCGAATGAACTCACGGTCGCCTCCACGCGATTCACTTGACATAGGACGGCCGGGAGTAGGCGGAGCGATGCACTCAGGGGCGCGCACGGTCGAGTTCACCACCAGGGGCACTTCCGAGCGCCGCTCGGGACCGAGCGGAACCGGGGCATCCGAACACAGAGGGTCACGTTCCGCATCCGCGCCGTAACCACCGACGCGTCGGAAACGTTGGAGGGGGCATGGGGTTCACGATCGGCGGCATCCGGGAGATCCGGTCCGGCACGCGCAGGCGCGGACGCTCCTCGGAGTGCACCGCCGTCGCCGAGTACACCGGACTGTGGGGCTGGGACGTCGTGGCGGGCGCGCGGGCCGCGGGCGGCCAGTGTTCCTGCGGCCGTGCCGACTGCCCCGCGCCGGGCGCGCACCCGCTGGACTTCGCACCCCCTGTGCCGGCCGGCGCCACCCTCGACGAAGTGACCAAGACCTGGGGCGAGTTCCCCGGCGCCGCGGTGATGCTCGTGGTCGGTCGCGCGTTCGACGTCATCGAGGTCGCCGCGCCCGCCGGGCACCGCGCCCTCGTCCGCCTCGAGCGCATGGGCCTCCCCCTCGGCCCGGTCGCCGCCACCCCCGAGGGCCGCGCCCACTTCTTCGTCACCCCGGGCTGCGCCGCCGAACTCCCCGCGCTTCTCTACCGCATGGGCTGGGACGACCCGAGCTCCCTGGACCTGCGCGGCCTCGGCCCCGGCACCCACATCACCGCTCCCCCGTCGGACCGGGCCGGCCTGGGCCCCGTCCGCTGGCTTCGCCCCCCGGCCCTCGACTCCGCGACGAGGCCACCGGCGGCCCGCCTCCTGCTGGGCACCCTGGCGTACGTGGCACACCGGTCGCGGGCATAGCCGTACCTGCCACACCGGTCGCGTGCGCAGCCGTACCCCCTGCGCCGTACACAGCGAAGCGCCCGTCCCCGACTGCACCTCGGGGCGGGCGCTCCTTCGTGTGGTGGGGGCCGGTCAGTCACCGATAAGGGCATCCACGAACGCTTCCGCCTCGAACGGAGCCAGGTCGTCCACGCCCTCGCCCAGACCGATCAGCTTCACCGGTACGCCCAGCTCGCGCTGGACCGCGACCACGATGCCTCCCTTGGCCGTGCCGTCGAGCTTGGTCAGGACGATGCCGGTGATGTCGACGACCTCGGCGAAGACCCGGGCCTGGACCAGACCGTTCTGCCCGGTGGTCGCGTCCAGCACCAGCAGCACCTCGTCCAGCGGGGCCTGCTTCTCGACGACGCGCTTGACCTTGCCGAGCTCGTCCATGAGGCCGGTCTTGGTGTGGAGACGGCCGGCGGTGTCGATGAGCACGACGTCCACGCCCATCTCCTTGCCCTCCTTCACCGCGTCGAAGGCGACGGAGGCGGGATCGCCGCCCTCGGGCCCGCGCACGGTGTAGGCGCCGACGCGCTCACCCCAGGTCTGCAGCTGGTCGGCGGCGGCGGCCCGGAAGGTGTCGGCGGCGCCCAGCACCACGCTGCGCCCGTCGGCGACGAGGACCCGGGCGAGCTTGCCGGTGGTGGTGGTCTTTCCGGTGCCGTTGACGCCGACGACCATCACGATGCCGGGCTTGCTGGTCTCCGGCTCGGTCTTCACCGTGCGGTCCATGCCGGGGTCGACCAGCTTGAGCAGCTCCGCGCGCAGCAGGCCGCGCAGTTCCTCGGGGGTGCGGGTGCCGAGCACCTTCACGCGCTCGCGCAGGCCGTCCACCAGTTCCTGTGTGGGCTGCACTCCGACGTCGGCGGTGAGCAGGAGGTCCTCGATCTCCTCCCAGGTGTCCTCGTCCAGGTGCTCCCGGGACAGGAGCGCGAGCAGCCCCTTGCCGAGCGCGTTCTGGGAGCGGGAGAGGCGGGCGCGAAGGCGGACGAGCCGGCCGGCGGTCGGCTCGGGCACCTCGATCTCGGGGACTTCCAGAGCCGGCGGTTCCTCGACGGTGACCGGCGCCGAGCCGTCCGGAAGATCCACCTCCTCTATCGTCCGGCGCGGTTCGTCGCGGGGCGTCTCGGCCTCGTCGCCGACGTGCGGCTCGGCCGGAGGGGCGGTGATGTCGGGCGCGGAGGGGGGCGGCGGGGGCAGGGACTTCCTGCGACGACTGCCGACGACGAGCCCACCGAGCGCGCCGAGCACGACCACGGCGATGACTACAGCAAGGATGACGGTTTCCATAACCCGTCCAGTATCGGCCATGGAGTCCTGCGACACCGCTCTGGATGTCTGACACACCGTCAGCTACCGTCCCCCTCCACACCTGCCCTGTGAAGGGGGACCCCCATGCCCGTCACGGTCGTCCGCTTCAACCTCGTCGAGCCCGGCGCCACTCCCGCCACGCTCTCCGCCCGCTACCGGGCGGCCCTGGAGATGGCCGCCTACGCCGACGAGCACGGGATCACCACCGTGCAGACCGAGGAGCACCACGGTGCCGACAACAACTGGCTGCCGTCGCCGTTCGCCTTCGCGGGCGCGGTCTTCGGCGCGACCCGGCGGATCGCGGTGACCGTGTCGGCGATCATCGGCCCGCTGCACGATCCGCTGCGGCTGGCCGAGGAGATCGCCGTGCTCGACCTGCTCAGCGGCGGCCGGCTGGTGACGGTCGCGGGGATCGGGTACCGCCCGGAGGAGTACGCGCTGTTCGACGTGGAGTGGAAGCGCCGCGGGAGAATCCAGGACGAGGTCCTTGAGACGCTCCTGAAGGCCTGGACCGGCGAGGCGTTCGAGTACCGGGGCCGTACTGTACGGATCACCCCGCCCCCCTTCACCGACCCGCACCCCCTGCTGCTGGTCGGCGGCTCCTCGAAGGCCGCCGCCCGCCGGGCCGCCCGCCTGGGTCTCCCCTTCTTCCCGAGCGCGCATCTGCCGGAGCTGGAGGCCTACTACAAGGAACGGCTCGTGGAGTACGGCACCGAGGGCTGGACCATGATGCCGACCGCCGAGACCCCGCTGCTGCACATCGCCGAGGACCCGGACCGGGCCTGGGCCTCCTACGGCTCACACTTCCTGCACGAGGCCCGGACCTACGCCTCCTGGCAGTCCGGGGACATCCGCTCGGCGGTGAAGTCGGCGGCCACGAGCGTGGAGGAACTGCGCGCGGAAGGGGTCTACCGGATCCTGACGCCGGACCAGTGCGTGGAGCAGGGGCTCGACAACCTCGTCCTGCATCCGCTGTCCGGCGGCATGCCGGTGGAGGAGGGGTGGCGCAGCCTGCGGTTGTTCTGCGAGAACGTACTGCCCCGGCTCGGTGAGTGAGCCGGGGCGGTACGTCCTGCGGATTCGGGGAGAGGGGCGGCGGGGACTTGGCCCTTCTCCCCGAGCCGGGGGCCCTTCCCCTCGAGCCGGGGGCCTCAGCCCATCTCCTCCAGCGCCTTGCCCTTCGTCTCCTTGACGAACTTCAGGACGAACGGGATGGAGAGCGCCGCGAAGACCGTGTAGATCACGTAGGTCGCGGAGAGGTTCCAGTCGGACAGCGACGGGAAGCTCGCGGTGATGGCCCAGTTGGCGATCCACTGCGCCGAGGCGGCCACGCCCAGGGCGGCGGCGCGCAGCTTGTTCGGGAACATCTCGCCGAGCATGACCCAGACGACCACACCCCAGGACAGGGCGAAGAAGAGGACGAAGACGTGGGCGGCGACCAGGGCGGTCCAGCCCTGCGCGGCCGGCAGCTTGCCGTCGACCAGGTGGTAGGAGAACGCCCAGGCCTCCAGCGCCAGACCGACGACCATGCCGACGGAGCCGATCAGGGCCAGCGGCTTGCGGCCGATCCGGTCCACGAAGATCATCGCGATCACGGTGCCGACGATGTTGATGATCGACGTCGTGAAGGAGTAGAAGAACGAGTCCGTCGGGTCGACGCCGACCGACTGCCAGAGCGTCGAGGAGTAGTAGAACGCGACGTTGATGCCGACGAACTGCTGGAAGACCGACAGGCCGATACCGACCCAGACGATCGGCTTGAAGAAGAAGCCGCCGCCGAGCAGGTCCTTGAACGACGACTTGTGCTCGCTCCGCATCGCCTGCTCGATCTCGGCGACCCGGGCGTCGAGGGCGGCGCTCTCGCCCCCCTCGACCTCGGCGAGGATCTCGCGGGCGCGCTCGCGCCTGCCGGCGGAGATCAGGAAGCGCGGCGACTCGGGGATGGCGAAGGAGAGCAGTCCGTACAGGACGGCCGGGATCACCATGACGCCGAGCATGACCTGCCAGGCCTCCAGGCCCATCAGCTTGCCGCGCTGGTCGCCGCCTGCCGCGTTGAGCAGGCCCCAGTTGACCAGCTGGGAGATGGCGATACCGACGACGATCGCGGCCTGCTGGAAGGAGCCGAGCCGGCCGCGGTACGCCGGCGGGGCGACCTCGGCGATGTAGGCGGGGCCGATGACGGAGGCCATGCCGATGGCGAAGCCGCCGACGACGCGCCACAGGGCGAGGTCCCACAGGGCGAAGGGCAGCGCGGAGCCGACGGCGCTGATGGTGAACAGCACGGCGGCTATCTGCATGCAGCGGATCCGGCCGATGCGGTCGGCGATCCGGCCCGCGGTCGCGGCGCCGATGGCGCAGCCGATCAGGGCGATGGCGATGACCTGGGCGAGGGCCGCGGAGCCGATGTCGTAGCGGTCCCGGATGGCCTCGACGGCGCCGTTGATCACGGAACTGTCGTAGCCGAAGAGGAACCCGCCCATCGCGGCCGCCGCCGCGATGAAGATGACATGCCCGAGATGATCGGGATGAGCCGTGCCGGCTCCTGACTTCTGTGCCTGCGCTGTGCTGGTCACGTTCAACTCCTCGGGCCACCGGCAACGCCGCCGGTGCGGTCAGCTCTCCAGATAGGTGGTACCTGAAGCTAAATCCAACTCTGCTGACCTTATGCCTTCAACTCCCAAAATCAAACGCGGGAAAATGTGAGAACCGAGACAGGATTCCGTGACTTACGTTCACTTCTTGAAGGGACGCGCCCGCCAGTGACAGGTCAGCGCAGCCGCTGGCTGATGACCTTCGAGACACCGTCGCCCTGCATGGAGACGCCGTACAGCGCGTCGGCGACCTCCATCGTGCGCTTCTGGTGCGTGATCACGATGAGCTGCGAGGCCTCCTGCAGCTCCTGCATGATGCGGATGAGCCGCTGGAGGTTGGTGTCGTCGAGGGCGGCCTCGACCTCGTCCATGACGTAGAACGGGCTCGGACGGGCCTTGAAGATCGACACCAGCAGCGCCACGGCGGTCAGCGAGCGCTCGCCACCGGAGAGCAGGCTCAGCCGCTTGACCTTCTTGCCGGGCGGCCGGGCCTCGACGTCGACGCCCGTGGTGAGCATGTTGTCGGGATCGGTCAGCACGAGCCGTCCCTCGCCGCCGGGGAAGAGCCGGCTGAAGACGCCCTCGAACTCCCGGGCGGTGTCCCGGTAGGCCTCGGTGAAGACCTGCTCGACCCGCTCGTCGACCTCCTTCACGACCTGAAGCAGGTCGGCGCGGGTCTTCTTCAGGTCCTCCAGCTGCTCGCTGAGGAACTTGTGCCGCTCCTCCAGCGCGGCGAACTCCTCCAGCGCCAGCGGGTTGACCTTGCCCAGCTGCTGGTAGGCGCGCTCGGCCGCCTTCAGCCGCCGCTCCTGCTCGGCCCGGTGGAACGGCTTCGGCCGGTTGCGCGGATGCTCCGGGTCCTCGGGCAACTCCTCGCCCTCGGCGGGCGGGGAGGGCGGTACGAGCTGGTGGGGGCCGTACTCGGAGACGAGCCCGGCGGGTTCGACGCCCAGTTCCTCCAGCGCCTTGGTCTCCAACTGCTCGATGCGCAGCCGCTTCTCGGCGCCGAGGACCTCACCGCGGTGCACGGAGTCGGTGAGCTTGTCGAGCTCCGCCTTCAGGTCACGGCCGGCGTTGCGGGCGGCGGTCAGCTCCTGCTCACGCCGGGCCTTGGCGGCCTCCGCGGCGGTGCGCTCCTCGTCGGCGCGGGTGAGCGAGACCTCGACGTGCGCGAGCAGCTGGCGGGCACCGGAGGCGACGGCTTCCGCGACGGCCGCCTCGTGACGCAGCCGGGCCCGCCGCTGCTCGGCACGCGCGCGTGCCTCGCGCTCCGCGCGGGCGGCGCGGTCGAGGGAGTCGGCGCGGCCGGCCAGGCCCTTGACGCGTTCCTCGTGCGTACGGACCTGGAGGCGGGCCTCCATCTCGGTCTGGCGGGCGTTGGCGCCGTCGGCGGCGAGACGGTCCCGGACGGAGGTGTCGGGCTCCTCCTCGACGGGCATCTCCTCGGCCACGGCGAGGCGTTCGGCGAGTTCCTCGACGTCCTGGAGTGCCTTGTCGAGGGCGTCCTGGGCGCGGGCCGCCGCCGCGACGGACCGCTCGGCCTCGCCCGCGGCACCTCTGGCCTGCCCCGCGAGACGGCCGAGCTGCTGGGCCACGGTCGACTTCTCGCGGTCGGCGGCTCGGCGGCGGTCGGCCAGTTCCTCGACCTGGGCGGCGCATTCCTTGCGTCGCTCCTGGGCCGCGTGCTGGGCCTCGGTGAGTTCCTCGCAGCGGACGGCCAGCTCTTCGAGTTCGGCGGCGGCCTCGTCGACGGAGGCCTGTACTTCGAGGAGGCTCGGGGCGCCGGCGGAGCCGCCGTGGGCGAAGTGGGCGCCGAGGAGGTCGCCTTCGGCGGTCACGGCGGTGAGGTGGGGTTGGGAGTAGACCAGTTCCTCGGCGTCTTCGAGGGTGGGGACGACGACGATGCCGTGCAGGAGGCGACGGACCGCCGGCATCAGGTCGGAAGGGCCGCGGACGAGATCTGCCGCGTGCTGATGTGTGGCGTCTGCGGGGCCGTCGTGGTTGATCGCGCCCCGCGGCGGAGCCGCAAGTTGGTGCAGCCCCGCGCCCCTGAGGGGCGCGTCTTCGGAGCCTCCGGCCAAAATGAGTGCCGCCCGTCCCCCGTCCTGCTTGCGCAGCAAGCGGATCGCGTCCGCCGCTGCCGACGGTGACGTCACCGCCAGTGCGTCCGCCGCCGCGCCGAAAGCCGCCGCCAGAGGGACCTCGTAGCCCGGGGTGATGGTCAGGAGTTCGGCTGCCGGGCCCAGCAGGCCGGAGAGACGATCCTTCGCTCCCAGCAGGGCGCCCGTGCCGTCCTTTCTGCGCAGGCCCAGTGCCAGCGCCTCATGGCGGGCCTGTGTCGCCGCGCGCCTGCGTTCCGCCGCCGTCGCCGCCTCACGGGCCGCCGACAGGGCGCTCTCCGCCTCCGTCAGCTGCTGTCTGGCCGACTCGTGCCGCTCCGCCAGTTCGGCGTCGCCGGCGTCCAGGCCGTCGACCTCGGCCTTGAGCGCCTCGTACTCCTCCTGGGCGGCGACCGCGCGCTCCTGCGCCTCGTCCCTCGCCGCGGCCAGCCGGTCGATCTCGGCCTGGGCCGAGGCGGCGCGCGAACGGGCCGCGTTGACCTGGCCGTTGAGGCGGGCGAGGCCCTCACGGCGGTCGGCGATGGCGCGGGCCACGTCCTTCAGGCGCCGTTCCTCCTGCGTGAGTTCGCGTTCGAGTTCGGCGCGGTGGGCGACCGTGTCCTCCAGGGCGCGTTCGGCCGCCTCCAGGGCCGCCTCCAGCTCGGCCTCCTGCTCCCGGATCCGGGCGGCCTCGCGCTCCATGTCCTCCGGGTCGCGTCCGCGCCGCTCCTCGGGGGGCGCGGAGGTGGCGCTCTTCACGCGGGCGTCGGCCAGCGAGATCGTGCCGCGCACGCGCTCGGCCAGCTGGGAGAGTTCGTACCAGGTCTGCTGGGCGCGCTGCAGGCGCGGGGTGAGCTGCCGTACCTCGTCCTCCAGGAGGGCCTCGCGCTGGAGGGCCTTCTTCAGTTCCTGCTCGGCGGCTTCCTTGCGCTCCTTCAGCGCGGCCTCGTCGGCGACCTCGGCCTGCAGTGCCTGGCGCAGTCGTACGAGATCGTCGGCCAGCAGACGCAGCCGGGCGTCGCGGAGGTCGGCCTGGATGACGGCGGCCCGGCGGGCGACGGCGGCCTGCCGGCCCAGGGGCTTGAGCTGGCGGCGGAGTTCGTCGGTCAGGTCCTGCACGCGCGCGAGGTTGGCCTGCATCGCGTCGAGCTTGCGGAGGGCCTTCTCCTTGCGCTTGCGGTGCTTGAGGACGCCCGCGGCCTCCTCGATGAAGGCGCGGCGGCCCATGGGGTCGGCGTGCAGGACGGAGTCGAGCTGGCCCTGCCCGACGATGACGTGCATCTCGCGGCCGATGCCGGAGTCGGAGAGGAGTTCCTGGATGTCCAGCAGACGGCAGGTGTCGCCGTTGATCTGGTACTCGCTGCCGCCGTTGCGGAACATGATCCGCGTGATGGTGACCTCGGCGTACTCGATGGGCAGCGCACCGTCGGAGTTGTCGATGGTCAGGGACACCTCGGCACGGCCCAGCGGCGGGCGGCCGGTGGTGCCGGCGAAGATGACGTCCTCCATCTTGCCGCCGCGCAGCGACTTGGCGCCCTGCTCGCCCATCACCCAGCTGAGGGCGTCGACGACGTTGGACTTGCCCGAGCCGTTCGGTCCGACGACGCACGTGATCCCCGGTTCGAACCGGAGCGTGGTCGCCGAGGCGAACGACTTGAACCCGCGGAGGGTCAGGGCCTTGAGGTGCACGCCGCTGGACTCTACCTTCCGGGGGTGTCTCACTCCATGAACGTGCTGTCTCCCGCGGTTTCACCTTTGAACATGCAGGGCACATCAAACGTTGTAGAAGGTGAAAGGATGCGCGGGGGCAGGTAAGAAAGAAGGGACGCCGAAGCGTCCCTTGCAAATCTGACAACTTAGCGGTTGATACGGGCGGCCCAACCACTGCTGTCGTGGTGCGATGCAGTGATCAGGTGAGCGCAGGCTCCGCCTGGTGTGCGTCGATGCTCTCCATGATCCTGTCGTGAGAAGCGGCAGCCGCGAGCGCGTCGTTCTCGGCCTGGATCCGTACGAGCTCGGATTCCAGGTCCTGGACACGCTGCTGAAGCCGTCGCATCTCGGCGAGGAGTCGAGGGTCGGAGCCGCCGACGTAACCGAGAAGCGCCTTTGCCATGATGGATGGTCCTCCACACTGAGTGACCGACCGAAGCGGTGTGGGTCGTGAGGGAATCGCACCCGTGGTGCTTGACACTATGGAGTTCATGCTGCCGTTCATCCATGCCAAACAGCTAAGGTGCGCGGGGTGCTTTCAGCGTCTCACCAAAAAGTTTGACGGTCAACACGATCACGCCCCGTATTGGCGGGCATCCCGGGGGCGCGCGGCCTGAGAGCGGCTGCGCTGCGACTCCTGCGGGCCCCTCGGGGCGTGGCGATCATCTTTGCGTGCGCAGCCTGCCAGAGCAAGCGGTTCTTGGCAACCACCAGCGTCTTTCCGCTCCCGGCAGCTGCCGGTGGCATGTGCGTCCGCTTCCGCCTGGGCCTCTTTACAGAAAGGGGTCAGCGGATGGCGAAGCCGTCGTAACCCCCGCGAGGTGTGTCCCAGATCTCGGTGACGCCCTCCACGCGCCCGGGCGTGTCGTCACCCTGGAGCCAGTCCAGAAGTCCTTCACAGGACTCCCGCGAGCCCTCCGCGACCACCTGGACCCGACCGTCGCCCAAATTGAGAGCAAAACCACTCAGGCCGCCGAGCTCCAGCGCCTTGGCCCGCGTGAACCAGCGGAAACCCACACCTTGGACGCGTCCGCGCACCCAGGCGACCAGTCGTACATCCTCGCTCATGGGGGCAACCTAACCGGCCAATGTCTCTTCGGACACTTCCTCCTCTGGCGCCATGCGGTACCGTCCCCACCCAATGAATCTCAGATAAAACTCACTCGAAGGAGTGAGCTGGGTCACCCGCAAGATCGTATCCGGCGGGTTGACCGCCAGGACGAGGAAGGCCAGAAACATGGGACGCCACCGACGCTCCGCCGCCGGCCGCGCCGCCACGGGCCGCGCCACGGGGGTCACAGCGAGGAACGGCTCGCACGCCGGCAGTTATGACCCCCGGCAGTACTCGTACAGCTATGACCCGCCGGAGGCCTTCGGCAGCTATGACCCGCCGGAGGCCTTCGGGTCCGAGGACCCGCCCACGCTGGGCACGGCCCCGTATCTGAACACGGACGAGTACGCCGAGGCCTCCGCCCGGAGTGCCGCCTACCTGTTCGCCAACGAGGACGACTACCGCACCGTCTTCCCGGACGACGGCTTCACGCCCGACGGCGGGCGCGGCGGGTCGCACCGGCGCCGGAAGCGGACCGTGACGCCGGTGAAGACCGGGCTGCTCGGGGTCTCCGCGGCCGTCGCGATCGGCACGGTCGCGGTCGCCACGGGTGCGGTGCCCGGGCTGGACAACTACAAGCTGGGTGGCGGTGGCGGCGGCGGAAAGGTGCAGGCCGCGAGCACGCCGAGCAACTCGGCGGCCGAGCAGGGCGGCACCTCCGGCAGCGTCCAGGGCCGGGACGACGGCTCCTCGACGAGCCGCGACGCCGACCGCTCGCCCACGCCCTCCGCGGTTCACTCCACTCCGTCCGCCTCCGCGGCCGCCCCGACCGAGGTGCCGACGAAGAAGCCGAAGACGCCGCCGAGCAAGAAGCCGAAGACGACGCCCTCGAAGCCCTCGCGGAAGGAGACCGCGCCGCCGAAGCAGTCCGCGACCGCCCCCGCGGTGACGGTCTCCGCCCAGGCCGCGGCCGAGGCGGAGGTGCTCAAGCTCGTCAACGAGGAGCGGGCCAAGGTCGGCTGCAGCGCGGTGTCCGCGAACAGCACCCTGTCGGAGCTGGCGGAGAACTTCAGCGACGCCATGGCCGCGCAGAACTTCTTCGACCACACCGACCCCAGCGGCGCGACGCCGTGGGACCGGGCCGCCAAGCTCGGCATCACCAACCTCGGCGGCGAGAACATCGCCCGGGGGCAGGCCGACGCGGCCGCGGTGATGGAGGCCTGGATGAACAGCCCGGGCCACCGGGCGAACATCCTGAACTGCGACTTCAAGACCCTGGGGGTCGGTGTCCACCTCGGTACCGGCGGCCCCTGGTGGACGCAGGACTTCGGCTACTAGACGTCACGAGGCTCAGGCGGCGCGGCCCTGGAGGAACACCCGCGCCGTCTCCGCCACCCGGCGCCCCAGGTGCTCGGCGGTCTTGACGTCCGCCTTGTGGACGGCGTCCGGGCCCTCGTCGACGTTGGTCTGGGCGGCGGCGCCCGCGAAGACACCGAGGCGGTTGAGGTCGTGCTCGCTGCCCTCGCTGTTGTTCCAGCCGGGGTGCAGGCCGAGGTTCACCCAGTGCATGCCGTGCTGGCCGGCGAGGATCTGGAAGAACTGCAGGGTGTGCAGCTTGTCGCCGCTCTTGGAGCCGGAGTTGGTGAAGCCGGCCGCCAGCTTGTCCTTCCAGTCCTGCCCGAACCAGCGCTTCGAGGACGCCTCGGCGAAGACGTGGAAGGCGCCGGACGCGGTGCCCATGTAGGTCGGCGAGCCGAAGACGATGGCGTCCGAGCCGTCGAGCAGCGCCCACTGCTCGTCGGTGATCCCGTCGACGTTGATCAGGTGCACCTCGGCACCCGCCTCGACGGCACCGGAGCGGACGGCCTCGGCGAGCACGGCGGTGTGACCGTAGCCGGAGTGGTAGGCGATGGAGACAACGGGGGTCGTCACGATGAGTACTCCTGTGATGAGCATGGATGAGCGTTCACAGCCAATGACCAGCTCACTGGCAATGACGAAAGGAAAGCACTAACTTCTGGTTAGTGCAACCTGTCGGTTAGCGCTGCATTCGAGTACGCTTGTGCTATGGACAGCACGCAGGAGCGCCCGTCGGCGCACGACCTCCCGTTCAATGTGTTCGCCAAGGCGTGTCCCTCGCGCGGCACCCTCGAACACGTCACGGGACGCTGGGGCTCGCTCACGCTGGGCGCGCTGTACGAGGGTTCGCTGCGCTTCAACGAGCTGCGCCGCCGGGTCGACGGCGTGAGCGAGAAGATGCTCTCCCAGACCCTGCACGCACTGGAGCGCGACGGCCTGGTGCACCGCGAGGCCCAACCGACCAACCCGCCCCGCGTGGACTACGAACTGACCCCGCTCGGCCGCCAGGTCGCCGAGCGGCTGCTGGACCTGATCCACCTGGTGGAGGGCCGCATGAACGACGTCCTCACGGCCCGCGAGCGTTACGACACCACGCGCGGCGCCCTCTGACACTTCGGGCAGAAGTAGCTTGACCGGTTCATCCACGGGCGCCTGCGCATGGGCGTACCGCACCTCTTGCACGGCAGACCTTCACGGCCGTACGCGTCGAGGGACCGGTCGAAGTAGCCGGACTCCCCGTTGACGTTGACATACAGGCTGTCGAAGCTGGTGCCGCCGACAGCGAGGGCCGCGTTCATCACGTCCCGTACGTGGCCGAGGAGTTCAGCCGTGCGCGGTCGGGTGAAGCCGGCGGTGGGGCGCTCGTAGTGGACGCGGGCCCGCCAAAGGGCCTCGTCGGCATAGATGTTGCCGACCCCGCTGATCAACGACTGGTCCAGCAAGGCCCGTTTGATGGTGGTCCGCTTGCGGCGCAGCGCCTGGTGGAAGGCGTCCTCGTCGAACAGCGGGTCGAGGGGGTCGCGGGCGATGTGCGCGATGACGTCGGGCAGACCCTCGGGGGTGTTGTCGTGCAACGACAGCCCGCCGAAGGTGCGTTGGTCGACGAAGCGGAGTTCCGTCGCGAGGGCGTCGGCGAAGCGGACGCGGATGCGCAGGTGCTTCTCGTCGGGGGCCGTGTTGGGCTGGACCAGCAGCTGGCCGCTCATCCCGAGGTGCGCCAGGATCGACTGGCGGGTGTCCTCCAAGGGCAGCCACAGATACTTGCCGCGGCGGCTCGGGACGCCGACGCGGTGGCCCTTGAGGCGGTGCGCGAAGTCGTCGGCGCCCGCGATGTGGCGCCGTACGGCACGCGGGTGCAGCACCTCGGCGTCGGCGACGACACGGTGGGCGACCCACCGCTCCAGGCCGCGCCGGACGACCTCGACCTCGGGCAACTCGGGCATGACGACTCCCGTACCGGACTGTGGATGAGCCGAGCGCCCGCCCCGGTGTGCGGGACAGGCGCTCGGGACGCGCTGTTCGTCAGGCAGAGACGGACGTCGGGCCTTCGTCGCCGTCCAGGGCGGCCTTCTCGGCCGCCGCCTTCTCGGCGCGCTCGTCCGCGGCGGCCCGGATGGACCGCCAGGCGGACTCGGCGGCCTGCTGCTCCGCCTCCTTCTTGCTGCGGCCGGTGCCGGTGCCGTACGAGACGCCTCCGACGCGGGCGGCAGCAGTGAAGGTCTTCTCGTGGTCGGGGCCGGTCTCCGTGACCAGGTACTCGGGGACACCGAGCCCCTCGGTCGCGGTGAGCTCCTGGAGGCTGGTCTTCCAGTCCAGGCCGGCACCGAGGTTCGAGGACTTCTCGATCAGCGGGTCGAACAGGCGGTGCACCAGTTCGGAGGCCGCGTCGAGGCCCTGGTCGAGATAGACCGCGCCGATCACCGCTTCCAGGGTGTCGGCGAGGATGGACGCCTTGTCCCGGCCGCCCGTGCCCTCTTCACCGCGGCCCAGCCGGATGAAGGAGCCGAGTTCCAGACCGCGACCGACCTCCGCCAGCGCACGCGAGTTGACCACCGCGGCCCGCAGCTTGGCCAGTTGGCCCTCGGGCAGGTCGGGGTGGGTGTTGTACAGCGTGTCCGTGACCACGAGACCGAGCACGGAGTCCCCGAGGAACTCCAGCCGCTCGTTGGTCGGCAGACCGCCGTTCTCGTACGCGTAGGAACGGTGGGTCAGCGCACGCACCAGAAGGGCGGACTCGAGCTTGTACCCGAGCCGCCCTTCCAGAAGCGTGTGGGACGAGGCCGTGTTGTCCGCTTTCTTCTTGGCGGACGGGTCCGCCTTGGCGTCATCCGCCTTCTTGGCAGTGGACACGGTGCCTCTCACCAGCCGCTCAGACCTCGAGGACCTGGCGCTTGTTGTAGGTGCCGCAAGACGGGCACGCGATGTGCTGCTGCTTGGGCTCGTGGCAGCGCTCGCACGCAACCAGGGTGGGGACCGCAGCCTTCCACTGCGACCGGCGGTGGCGCGTGTTGCTGCGCGACATCTTCCGCTTCGGAACAGCCACGGCTACTTCTCCTGCTTCTCGTCGACGCCCGCTTCGGCGCCGCTCATCTCGTCCTTCTCGCCGTCCGTCATGGTTTCGGCGAGTCCCTGCAGTGCCGCCCAACGGATGTCGACGGCGTCGTGGTGGTGGTCCGGGTCGTCCGCCAGCCGCGCTCCGCACTCGGAGCACAGACCCGGGCAGTCTTCCTGGCACACCGGCTGCATCGGCAGTGCGAGCACCACCGCATCGCGCAGCACGGGCTCGAGGTCGAACAGGCCGTCCTCGATGAAGAGCCTGTCCTCGTCTTCCTCGGCGTCGTCGGCCGGCTCCGCCTTGGGGCGGCCCCGGTCGTCGGCGTCAGGGTACGAGAACATCTCCTGGAAGTCCGCTTCGACGTCGAGCTGAAGCGGCTCCAGACACCTTACGCACTCCCCCTCGGCCTGTGCACGGGCGGTGCCTGTGACAAGCACCCCTTCCATGACCGACTCGAGCCGGAGTTCGAGCTCCACCGGAGCGCCTTCCGGCACTCCGACGACCCCCTGGACACCGAAGTGTTTGGGGGCGTCGACCGTGCGGGACAGCCGCTGCAGCGCACCGGGACGGCGACCCAGCTCGTGCGTGTCGAACACGAGGGGGTTGCGGTGGTCGAGGCGAGCGTTGGGAGCCATCCTGCTTTCGATCTTCTGAGCTCAGAGGGACGCCGCCCTGCGGTGTCCCCGGGCAGCGTTGATCGCGGACGTACGCGCGACCGAAGAGCCAGGATACTGGACCTTTCGCTCACGGCCCAATCCGGTGGTCCCTTACTGGCCGCGGCCCTGCTCGTAGGCCCTCAACTGCTCCGGCGTGATCATGCCGGTGTCGAAGAGGCTGGTCTCGTCGAGAGCGTACGACTGGTGCGGTTGGTGCTGCTGGACCTGGTTCGGATCGTACGAGGCCTGCTGCTGGGCGTCGTAGCCCTGGTACGCGTAGGGGTCGGCCTGTTGGTAGCCGTACGCGTCCTGCTGGCCGTAGGTCTGCTGCTCGTAGCCGGCCGCGGCGTAGGTGTCCGTCTGCTGGTAGCCGTAGGCCGGCTGCTGGTCGTACTGCTGCGGCTGTTGCTGTTCGGCCGAGTTCTCCCGCTGGGAGAGCGCGGCGAGGTCGGCCAGGTAGTCGGCGTCGCTGGAGTGCTGGAAGGACGTGGTGTCGTCGGCGAGGGCGCCGAGGTCGTCGGTGGCGATGCGGCCGTGCAGCTTGGCGCGTCCCTTGCCGACCGCCTCCAGCGTCTTGGCGAGGACCGCCTCGAAGGCGCCCAGCTTGACGTCCACGTAGGCGTCGGCGTCCTTGCGCAGGGTCTCCGGGTCGTGGCTGCGCTCGGGGGCGTCCTCGTCCTCGTAGCCCTGCTCGTCCAGGCCCGGGCCGGTGCCCAGCAGCTTCTCGCGGCCGCGGCCGACGGAGCCGAGGGTCTTGGTGAGGACGACCTCGAAGTTGGCGAGCTTGGAGTCGACGTAGTCGTCGGCCTCGGCGCGGACCTCCTCCGCCTCCCGGCGGGCCTCGCTCAGGATCCGGTCCGCCTCTGCCTGGGAGCGGCGGGCGATCTCGGTGTCGGAGATCAGCGAGCCGCGCTCGGCATGCGCGCCCTGGATGATCCGCTCGGCCTCCTGGCGGGCCTGCTCGACCATCTCCTCCCGGCCGCCGATCAGCTCCTGCGCCTGGGCCAGGGAGTCGGGCAGGGCCGCGCGGACCTCTTCGAGCATCGCGAGCAGTTCCGCGCGGTTGACCACGCACGACGCCGACATGGGCATCGACCGGGCACTGGAGACCGCCGCGACGATCTCGTCGAGCTTCTTCTGCACGTCCACCGTGTGCTCGCCACTCTCTACCGATGTGTTGGAGACGGACGGGACGACTGTAGCCCCATCAGTCCTGGCGGAGGCGCTCGTTCAGGGCTTCGAGGACGGTCGGCGGCACGAGGTGGGAGACGTCGCCTCCCCAGGTCGCGACCTCCTTGACGAGGGAGGAGGAGAGGAAGCTGTAGGTGGGGTTCGTCGGCACGAAGAGCGTCTCCACACCGGACAGGCCGTTGTTCATCTGGGCCATCTGCAGCTCGTAGTCGAAGTCGCTGACGGCGCGCAGGCCCTTGACGATGGCCGGGATGTCACGCTGCTTGCAGTAGTCGACGAGGAGTCCGTGGAAGGCCTCGACCCTCACGTTGCCGTACTCGGCGGTGACCTGACGGATCAGGTCGATCCGCTCGTCGATCTCGAACAGGCCCTTCTTGGACTTGTTGATCATGACCGCGACGTAGACCTCGTCGTACAGACGGGAGGCGCGGGAAATGATGTCGAGGTGTCCGTTGGTGATGGGGTCGAACGACCCGGGACAGACGGCGCGGCGCACTTGTGATCCCTCGCTCTCCGGTCCGGTCATCGTGCGTCTTCGCACGTAGAGGCGGCGCGACCGTACCAAAACGTTCCCTCGCCATAGCGACGGGCCTTGACCGCCTCGTAGCCCTGCGGCCACTTGAATTCTCCGCCTCTGGTGCTGCGCTCCACGGTGACCAGAGCCTCCGGCGCGAGCCAGTGTTCGGTGCGGAGTGTGAGCAGAATCTCCCCAAGATCGTGGTCCGTGACACGGTACGGGGGGTCGAGGAAGGCCAGGTC
Organism: Streptomyces sp. NPDC006476; assembly: GCF_040612015.1. Classification (NCBI taxonomy): domain Bacteria; kingdom Bacillati; phylum Actinomycetota; class Actinomycetes; order Kitasatosporales; family Streptomycetaceae; genus Streptomyces; species Streptomyces sp. NPDC006476. The sequence continues at coordinate 38,892 of NZ_JBEXPK010000041.1, forward strand.
GTACGGGGCTGCGGGCGCCGACTGGATGATCTGCTCGGCCTTGCCCGCCCTGACCTCCGCGCCAGGGAGGCCGAGGGTTTTGACGTTCTCCCTGATGACGCGGGCGGCCCTCGCGTCGGCCTCGACGAGGAGGGTGTGACTCGCGCCTCGGGAGAGGGCTTCCAGGCCCACGGCTCCCGAGCCGGCGTACAGGTCGAGGACGCGTTCGCCCTGGAGGGGGCCGCCGAGGAGGGACTGCCAGGTGGAGAAGAGGCCCTCGCGTGCGCGGTCGGAGGTGGGACGGGTGCCGTTGCCTGGCGGCACGGCGAGTCGACGTCCGCCGGCTGCACCGGCGATCACGCGGGTCATCTTCGGTTCCTCGGTCGTGGGCGGCTACGGGTTCATTCTCAGCCCTTTTCCAGGTACTGCTCCCTCTCCTCGTCCAGGAGGGCGTCCAGCGCCGTCCGTAGCGCCGGGAGGTCGGTGAGTTCCGGGTCCGCCGCCACGACCGCCGCCGCCTCCTCCCTCGCCTCCGCGATGACGTCCTCGTCCTCGATGACGGCCAGCACCCGCAGGCTGGTGCGGGCGCCCGACTGGGCCTGGCCGAGGACGTCGCCCTCGCGGCGCTGCTCCAGGTCGATGCGGGAGAGCTCGAAGCCGTCCAGGGTCGACGCCACCGCGTTCAGCCGCTGGCGGGCCGCGCTCGCCTCCGGCATCTCGGTGACCAGGAGGCAGAGGCCGGGGGCGGAGCCTCGGCCCACCCGGCCGCGCAGCTGGTGTAGCTGGGAGACGCCGAAGCGGTCGGCGTCCATGATGACCATCGCGGTGGCGTTGGGGACGTTGACACCGACCTCGATGACGGTGGTGGCGACCAGGACGTCGGTGTCGCCGGCGGCGAAGCGGCGCATGACCGCGTCCTTGTCGTCGGGGTGCATGCGTCCGTGCAGGACCTCCACGCGCAGGCCGTGCAGCGGCCCTTTCGCCAGCTGGTCCGCGACGTCCAGGACCGCGAGCGGCGGGCGCTTCTCCGCCTCGTCCTCGGGGGACTTCTTCTTGGCGGACTTCTTCGGGTCGTCCTCCTCGTCGCCGATGCGGGGGCAGACGACGTACGCCTGGTGGCCCTTGCCGACCTCCTCGCGGACCCGCTCCCAGGCGCGGGCCAGGAAGTGGGGTTTGTCGGCGGCGGGGACGACATGGGAGGCGATGGGTGAGCGGCCGGCGGGGAGCTGGTCGAGGACCGAGGTCTCCAGGTCGCCGAAGACCGTCATGGCGACCGTGCGCGGGATGGGGGTGGCCGTCATGACGAGGAGGTGCGGGGGCTGTTTGCCCTTGCCGCGCAGGGCGTCGCGCTGCTCGACGCCGAACCGGTGCTGTTCGTCGACGACGACCAGGCCCAGGTCGTGGAACTGGACCTTGTCCTCGATCAGCGCGTGCGTGCCGATCACGATGCCGGCCTCGCCGGTGGCCAGGTCGAGCATCGCCTGGCGCCGGGCCGCCGTCCCCATGGAGCCGGTCAGCAGCACCACCTTGGTGGCGTGCTCGGAACCGCCCAGCATCCCGCCCTCGGCCAGCTCGCCCATCATCTCCACGACGGAACGGTGGTGCTGCTGGGCCAGCACCTCGGTGGGCGCGAGCATGGCGGCCTGTCCGCCGGCGTCGACGGTGGCGAGCATGGCGCGCAGCGCCACCATCGTCTTGCCCGAACCGACCTCTCCCTGCAGCAGTCGGTGCATCGGGTGTTCGGTGGCCAGGTCGCCGAAGATCTCCTTCGAGACCTTCCGCTGGCCCTCGGTGAGGGTGAAGGGGAGGCGGTCGTCGAAGGCGGTGAGGAGGCCGTCGGGCTTGGGTTTGCGGGCGACGGCGGGGAGTTGGGCGTCGGCGTGCCGGCGGCGGGCCAGGGCGACCTGGAGGACGAAGGCCTCGTCCCACTTGAGGCGGGAGCGGGCGTCGGCGATGTCGGCCTTGGTGTGGGGCTGGTGGATCTTCAGGAGGGCTTCGGGCAGGGTGACCAGGCCGCGCCCCTCACGGAGGGTGGCGGGCAGGGGGTCCAGGGCCTCCTGGGCGCTGGGCAGCACCGTCTGGATCGCCTTGCCGATCTTCCAGGACTCCAGCTTGGCGGTGGCGGGGTAGATGGGGATCAGGGCGCCGGCCCAGGTCTCGACCGTCTCCTCGCTGTCGCCGCGCAGCAACTCGTACGCCGGATGGGCCAGTTGGAGGCGGCGGTTGAAGAGGGAGACCTTGCCCGCGAACATCGCGCGGGTGCCCGGCAGCAGTTCCTTGTGGGGCTTGTGGACGCCGTTGCCGAAGAAGACCAGTTGGAGCCGGCCGCTGCCGTCGGTGATCGTCACCTCCAGGCGCTGGCCCTTGCCGCGGGGGGCCCGCGCGGAGGCGAAGGTGTGCAGCCGGGCGTCGGCGACCATGGCGACCACCGTGACGTGCTCGTCCATCGGCAGGTCGGCGAGGTGGGTGAGCTGGCCGCGCTCCTCGTATCTGCGCGGGTAGTGGTGCAGGAGGTCGCCGACGGTGTGCAGGCCGAGGGACTCGGCCATCACCTTCGCGGTGGGTGGTCCGAGCACCTTCTTCAGTGGTTCTTCCAGTGCGGGCACGAGATCCATTGCACACCACGTCACTGACATCGCCGTATACGTCTGTCGAAACCCCTGGTCAGACGGCTCGTTCCGGCCATAGGATGGCGCGCTCCGGCCATCCCCCGCGGTCACCGCCCCAATCGGGACCGCCCGACCCCGCGCCGACGTGCAGTCCCCCCACCGGCGCTGCGACGATGGACTCCCAGACCTCACAGTCATCCCAGCCGTCTCCGCCACCTCATACGTTCCAGGTCGACCTGCGTGGACTGGTGGACCTGCTCTCCCATCACCTCTACTCCAGTCCACGGGTCTATCTGCGCGAGCTGCTGCAGAACGCCGTGGACGCCATCACCGCCCGGCGCGCCGAGCAGCCCGACGCCCCGGCGCGGGTGCGGCTGTACGCGGAGGCGGGCGCGCTGCGGGTGGAGGACTCCGGCATCGGGCTCACCGAGGCGGACGTGCACAGTCTGCTCGCCACCATCGGGCGCAGTTCCAAGCGCTCCGAGGGGATCGCCGGCGGGATCCAGGAGGTCCGTTCGGACTTCCTCGGGCAGTTCGGCATCGGGCTGCTGGCCTGCTTCGTGGTGGCCGAGCGCATCAGGGTCGTCAGCCGCAGCGCCCGTACCCCGGACGCGGCGCCCGTGGAGTGGACGGCGAGCGACGACGGCTCCTACACCGTACGGACGCTGCCCGACGCGGCCCGGCCCGAACCCGGCACCACCGTGCATCTGATGGCGCGCGCGGGGGCCGCGGAGTGGCTGTCGCCGGAGCGGGTGCTCACGCTGGCGCGGGACTTCGGTTCGCTGCTGCCGTACGACGTCCGGGTGGGCGAGGAGGCGGTCACGGATCTGCCCGCGCCCTGGGACCGTCCCCACCCCTCCCCCGCCACCCGCAGGGTGGCCCTGGCTCGGCACTGTCACGAGCTGTTCGGGTTCACCCCGCTGGACTCGATCGAGCTGAACGTGCCGCTCGCCGGGATCCGGGGGGTGGCGTATGTGCTGCCGTCGGCGGTCAGTCCGGCGCAGCGGGCGACGCACCGGGTGCACCTCAAGGGCATGCTGCTGACCGAGCGGGCCGAACAGCTGCTGCCGGACTGGGCGTTCTTCGTGCGCTGCGTGCTCGACACGGACAGTCTGCGGCCCACAGCCTCGCGCGAGTCGCTGTACGAGGACGAGACGCTGGCGGCCGTGCGGGAGGCGCTCGGCGAACGGATCCGGGCCTGGCTGACCGGGCTCGCGGCCGGTGATCCGGAGCGGCTGGCGGCCTTCCTGTCGGTGCACCACCTGGGCGTGAAGTCCCTGGCGCGGCACGACCGGGAGATGCTGCGGACGATGCTGCCGTGGCTGCCGTTCGAGACGACCGACGGGCGGCTGTCGCTGGAGGAGTTCGCGCAGCGGCACCGGGTGGTGCACTTCACGCGGACGGTGGAGGAGTACCGGCAGGTCGCGCCGATCGCCTCCGCGCAGGGCATCGGCGTGATCAACGGTGGTTACACGTACGACGGCGAGCTGGTCGAGGCCTTGCCGTCGGTGCGGCCGGGGACGGTGGTCGCGGAGCTGGACGCGGACACCGTGACGGCGCATCTGGACGCCGTGGACGCGGCTGAGGAGCTGGCGCTGTCGGGGTTCCTGGCGGCGGCGCGGGCCCGGCTGGACGCGGTGCAATGTGACATAGTACTGCGCGCCTTCCACCCCGTCTCGGTCCCCGCCCTCCACCTCGACGACCGCTCCGCCCGGCATGAACAGGCCCGCGCGGACGCCGAGGAGCAGGCCGACGACCTGTGGGCGGGCATCCTCGGTTCGCTGCGCGGCAGCGCTCCTCGCGCGCGTCTGGTGCTCAACCATCTCAACCCCCTGGTCCGCAGGATCAGTTCGCTGGGTGACGCGGAACTGATCGGCACGGCCACGGAGTCCCTGTACGGGCAGGCCCTGCTGATGGCGCAGCGGCCGCTGAGGCCCGCGGACACCGCCCTGCTGAACCGGGCGTTCATTGGCCTGCTGGAATGGGCCACTCACGGAGAGTCCGCAAACGGAGAGTCCGCACACGGGGAGGACGGCCGCTGATGGCTGGGATCACGGACTTCGACTCCCTGCGCCGGGCGATGGCGGAGAACTCCGAACGGCCGGAGGGGCCCGCGCGCAACGCGCGCGCGGAGCAACTGCTCGCCGAGGCGGAGAAGCTGGGCATCCCGCTCGCCGTCATCGAGGCGCTCGGGCACCAGCTGAAGGTCTACAACTACAGCTCCGAGAAGGACAAGATGTTCGTCCCCTTCGCGCGTCTGCTGCGCATGTGGGACGAGCGGCCCGAGGACTTCGACGAGTACGAGACGCACTCACTGCACTGGGTCTTCAAGTGGATGTCGTCCGGCATGCTCGACCAGCCGCACGTCCCGATCGCCTCGATCGAGAAGTGGCTCGGCGAGATGGAGCACCGCTACCGGCTCGCCGGGCACTCCGAACGGGCCGTGCGCAGCGCCGAGTTCAGCGTGGCCGCGCACGTCGGTGACCTCCCGCGCGCGGAGCGGGCGTACACGGCCTGGCTCGCGGCGGACCGGGACAGCATGGCCGACTGCCACGCCTGCGAGCTGCACGGGCAGGGCTGGTGGCAGGCGGAGCGGGGCCGGGACGCGGAGGCGCTGCTGCTGTGGCGGCCGGTCCTGGAGGGCGAGTTCACGTGCGCGCACGAGCCGCACACGGTGCTCGCGTCCTCGCTGGTGCCGCTGCTGCGGCTGGGCCGCGCGGACGAGGCGCGCGCCAACCATCTGCGGGGCTTCCGGCTGGTGCGGCCCATGGAGAGCATGCGGGGCGCGTACGCGGACCATGTTGAGTTCTGCGCTCTGACCGGGAACGAGGCGCGGGGCCTGGAGCTGCTGGCGGAGCGGCCCGCGTACTTCACGGACACCGGGCAGCCGCGCAGCCGGCTGGACTTCCTGAGCGTGGTGACCCTGCTCATGGACCGGCTCGTCGAGATGGGCCTCGCGGACCGTGAGGTGCCCGGCCCGGCCGGACGGTCCTGGACGGCCCGCGAACTCGCCACGCACGCGAGCACCGAGGCCCTGGCCCTGGCGGCGCGCTTCGACGAGCGCAATGGGACGACGTACGTCAGTGAACGGGCACGCGCGCGTATGGCGCAGAGTCCGCTGGTGGAGCGGCTGCCGCTCGGCGTCCGCGCGGTGCGCCCGGCGCCCGCCGCACCGGTGGCGACGCCGGTCGCGGTGTCCCCGGAGGCGGAGCGGGACCTGCCGGCCCTGCTGACTCAGGCGCGGCGCCTGTCGGACACGCTGCGGCCGAACGCCGTGGAGGCGTGGGCGGCGGTGTCCCGCGCCGCCGAGGGCGTCGACCTGGACGTCCGCGAACGCGCCGAGATCGTCGACCACGAGGCGATGGGCCGGGGGCCCGAGGGCGTCGAGCTCTTCGAGCGGGCCGCCGAGCTGTACGCCGAGGCGGGCGACCCGGGCGAGGCACTGGCGGCACGCACGCGTGCGGCGTACGTACGCGCCCTCACGGGCCGCGTCGACGAGGCCGTCGCCGCGGTCGCCGAGCCCTACGACGAGATCCTCGCCCTGTACGCCGACGAGGCCACGGGCCTGAGGCAGACGGCGTCGGTGCTGATGGGCCGGGCGCGGGTGCTGATGCGCCGGGTGCAGGAGCTGGCCGAGACCGGGGCGGGGGTGAACAGGGAGGACAGGCAGGACGGGGCAGTCAGTGGGGTGCCGGACGAGACCGGCACGGCCCCCTCGCGGGCCCCGTCCGCGGAGGGCGTGCTCGCCGAGGCCGAGCGTGCCGTGCGGGAGTTGCTCGCGCTGGTCGGGGGGTATGCCGGGGACGACGTGCGGATCGCCGCCCGGGAGGCCGAGGGGCTGGCCATGCTCGCGGAGCTGGCGTTGCAGGGCGGGGATCCGGAGGGGGCCGTGGAGTTGTTCACGCGGGCCTCGGACGGGTTCGTGGCGGCCGGGCTGCCGTGGTTCGCGGTCGAGTACGAGGCGCGGCTGGCGGGGTTGTCGCACCACCTGGGCGACATCGCCGGGACGGAGCGGGCGCTGCGGGCAGCGCTGGAGCACGGCGGGACGCAGCTGGAGGCGGTCGGGCGGGCCCAGCTGCATCTCCAGCTCGCCGAGGTCGTCGGCGGCCGGGGACTCGCCGTGGAGGCCGCCGAGCACTCCCTGGAGGCCGCGCACTGGGCCGACGAGGCGGGCGAGGGGCCCACGCTCGGTGCCTGGGCCCGGCATCAGCTGGGCGGCTTCCTGCTGCGGCAGGGACGATTCGCCGAGGCCGCGGAGGTGCTGGAGTCCGCGCTGCCCGACCTGACCGTCGAGACCCACGGCGACGGCGCGGTCGTCCAGGCGCAGTGGTGGCTCGGTGACTGCCTGAGCGAGCTGGGGGAGCACCGGGAGGCGGCCGAACGGCGGCTGCGGGCCGCCGAGATCGCCCGGCACTGGCCCGAGCAGCACGACCACGCCACGCTCGCCCACCTCGCCGCCGAGTCCCTCGGGGCCGCCGGACTGCCCGCCGAGGCCGATCAGGCGTACGCGCGCGCGGGCGAACTGTGGCGCTCGCTCGGCAACATTCACGGCCTGGTCCGCTCCCTGCGCGCGCGTGCGTGGCTCGCGCTGCGCGCGGACGACGGGGCGGACGCGGCACGGGAGTTGATGTCGGCCGCGGTCGGGGAGTGCGAGCGGGTGCTGGGCGCCGGCGAGGCCGAGGAGGAGGCGCGGGAGCGTCTGGTCGCCGAACTGGGCCACACGCACCGCCAGTTCGGGGATCTGCTGGCCCGTTCCGCCGCCGAGGACGCCGACGACGACGCGATCCGGGCCGCGCTGGAGGACGCCCTGGTCCAGGTCGGCGAGGCCGTCGCGGTGTTCGCCTCGCTGGAGGACGAGGACGCCCTGCACAGCCGTACCGGCGCCGAACTCGCCGCGGGCTGGCTGGAGGCCGACCTCGGCCGCCCGGCCGACGCGGCTGCCCGCGCCCGTGCCGTGCTCACGGCGTACGACGGAGCCGGCACCGAGGACGAGACGGTCCGGGACCGCCGCGCGGAGGCCGACCAGTTGCTGCAGGTGACGGAGGAGCAGGCCAGGCCCTAGGTCACTCCACGCCGATCAGCAGCAGCGCGCCCTGGCGGCCGCCGTGGTAGACCACCGTGTCGACGGCGAGATAGGACTCACGCACGCGTGCCTCCAGTCGGGCGGCCACGGACTCCAGGGCCTCGTCGCCGAGGACGAGGGTGACGAGTTCGCCGCCGGCCTGGAGCATGCGGTCCAGGACGGTCTCGGCGGTGGCGGTGACATCGGTGCCGATCACCGCCACGTCCCCGTCGATGAGGCCGAGGACGTCGCCGGCCTGGCAGATGCCGGCCATGGTCCAGGACTGGCGCTCGGCGACGGCGACCTCGGCGTAGCGGGTCGCGCCGGCCGCCGAGGTCATCGACACCACGTCCTCGTCGAAGCGGCGCTCGGGCTCGTGCACGGCGAGCGCCGCGATGCCCTGGACCGCGGACCGCGTGGGGATGAGGGCGACCCGGATGCCCTCGGCGCGGGCCTGCTCGGCCGCCGCGGCCGCGGTGTGCCGCAGATCAGCGTCGTTGGGCAGCAGCACGACCTCACGCGCGTGGGCACGCCGTACGGCGTTCACCAGCTCCCCGCTCGCGGGCGGCTCCCCGGGGCGCGCGAGCACGGGGGTCGCACCGGCCTCGGCGTACAGCCCGGCCAGGCCCTCGCCGGGCACGACGGCCACCACGGCGCGCTGCACCCGCTCCCGGGGCGGCCGCTCGGCACCGGTGGTGTGCACGTCACCGGCCCCGAAGTGGGTGATCCGGATCCGGTACGGCCGCCCGACCTCGACGCCCGCCTCCACGGCGGCGCCCGCGTCGTCCACGTGCACGTGCACGTTCCACAGCCCGTCGCCGCCGACCACGACCAGGGAGTCCCCGAGCGCGTCGAGCCGGTCCCGCAGCCGCGTCACGGCCACGTCCTCGGCCTCCAGGAGGTAGATCACCTCGAAGGCGGGGCCGGCGTCCGCCACCGGGTCGGCGCACTCCTCGACCGCGGTGCCGGAGAGGCCCGAGACGATCTCCGCGCGCGCGTGCAGCGCATCGGAAACGAGGTCGCCGAGTTCGACGTGCGGATGCGCCGCCGCGTCGGACTCCACGTGCGCGTACATCGCGTCCGAGTCCACACGCGTGTGCGCGGCACCCGCATCCGCCCGCCCGTACCCCTCGCCGCCCGGCACCGGCGCTCCCCCCGGCATCTCCCCCGTGAACGTCTCCACCAGCGCGCCCAGTACCGCCACCAGCCCGCGTCCGCCGGCGTCGACCACGCCCGCGCGGCCCAGGACCGCCAGCTGGCCCGGCGTCGCGGCCAGCGCGGTGCACGCGCCCGCGTGGGCGGCCCGGGCGACCGACCCGCAGTCGTCCTCGGCGTCGTCCCCGGCCGCGTCGGCGGCGGCCGAGGCGACCGACAGGACCGTGCCCTCGACGGGGTGCGCGACGGCCTGCCGGGCCGAGTCGGCCGCGTGCCGCAGGGCGAGCCGCAGCCCGTCGCCGTCGGTGTGAGGCGTCTCACCGTCCTCGGCGAGCACCTGCGCCATGCCCCGCAGCAGCTGCGCGAGGATGGTCCCGGAGTTGCCCCGGGCGCCGATCAGCGCCCCGTGCGCCATCGCGCGCACGGCCTCCGCCAGGGTCGGCTTCCCGGCATCCACGCCGGCCTCGTGACCGGCGAAGACGGCCTCGACCGCGGCCGCGGCGGACTCCATGGTCAGATACAGATTGGTGCCGGTGTCCCCGTCGGCCACGGGGTAGACGTTGATCGCGTCGATCTCCTCGCGCGCGCGTCCCAGCGCCTCCAGAGCGAGACCGCACCAGGTGCGCACCGCGAGAGCATCGAGGAATGTCTGCGGCACCCGCGCCACCTGCGCCTCCCTGAGCTGGACTGGACGCAGCGTAGACCCAGGGACGGTCGGTGCCGGAAGAGGGCCGGGGCCGGGGGTGTCAGCAGCCATGGTAGTTTCGTTGTACTGGCGCAGTCGTTGTATGCTGCTCCGGTTGCCCGATCCAGATCGGGCCATTCCCCTGGCAACGCCACTCAGATCTGATCCTGCGATCGCGATCCCGGCATGCCGGGATCCAACCGTAAGTGCATCTGAAGTCTTTGGAGTGACCCGTGGCTGCCAACTGCGACGTCTGCGGCAAGGGGCCGGGCTTCGGCAACAACATCTCGCACTCGCACCGCCGTACGTCCCGTCGCTGGAACCCGAACATCCAGCGCGTCCGTACCGTGGTCGGCGGGACGCCGAAGCGCGTGAACGCTTGCACCTCGTGCATCAAGGCCGGCAAGGTCTCGCGCTGACGCACAGCTAAGCGCGCGGCCACCGCTGGTTCGCTGCACTGAGCCGGTCCACCTCGTGTGGACCGGCTTTTTGCTGTGTCCTGACAAGCTGTACCCATGCGCTTCGGCATCCTGGGCCCCCTGGAGGTACGCACCGACGACGGCACCCCCGTCGACCCCGGCGGCCCCCGCCCCCGCGCCCTGCTCACCCTCCTGCTCCTGGACGCCGGCCACCCCGTCTCCACGCAGCGGCTCACGGACGGCCTGTACGGCGCCGAGCCGCCCGCCGGGGCCGCCAACGCACTGCAGTCCCAGATCTCCCGGCTGCGCCGCCGCCTGGCCCCGCACACGGACGTCGAGGCGGTGCCCGCGGGATACCGCCTCGACGTGCCGCCCGAGTCCGTCGACGCGCACCGTTTCGAACAGCTGGCCGGTCAAGGGCGAGCCGCCCTCGCCGACGGTGACCACAAGGGCGCGGCGGCCCGGCTGCGGGAGGCACTCGCGCTGTGGCGCGGGCCCGCGCTGCCCGACCTGCCGTCCGCGCACGCGGAGGTCGCACGGCTCGAGGAGCTGCGGCTGGCCGCCGTACAGGACCGGATCGAGGCGGACCTGGGGCTCGGTGGCGGTCCCGAGCTCGTGCCGGAGCTACGGGCGCTGCTGCGGGACCATCCGCTGAGCGAGCGGCTGTACGGGCAGCTGATGCGGGCCCTGCACGCGGGCGGACGGCCCGCGGAGGCGCTGACGGTGTACGAGGAGGCCCGGCGCACCCTCGCGGACGAGCTGGGCGCCGACCCGTCGCCGGAGCTGTCCGCGCTGCACCTGGAGCTGCTCCAGGGCACGGAGCCCGAGCGCCGCCGCCTCCCGGTCCAGCTCACCCGTTTCGTCGGCCGCGAGCCCGAACTCGCCCGCATGGCCGCCCTGCTCGCCGAGGCCCGCCTGATCACCCTGACGGGCCCGGGCGGCGCGGGAAAGACCCGTCTGGCGATCGAGGCGGCAGCCACTCTCACGAACCGCACGAGCACCGGTGCCCGCTCCTCCGCCGGCCACCCGTCCCCCTCCCCCGACGTCTGCTTCGTGGAGCTCGCTCCCGTCGCCGACGGGCAGCAGATCCCGTACGCCGTTCTGACCGCCCTCGGGGTGCGTGAGGGGTTTCGCAGCCGGGCGGCCGACAGTACCGACCGGCTGCTGGGGACGCTGGAGAACCGGGAGGTGCTGCTGGTGCTGGACAACTGCGAGCATCTCGTCGAGGACGCCGCCCGGGTCTCCGCCCTGGTGCTCGCCGCCTGCCCGGGCGTCCGTGTCCTCGCCACCAGCCGGGAGTCGCTCGGCATCACCGGCGAGGTCCTGGTCCCCGTACCGCCGTTGCGGCCGGAGCCCGCCGAGCGGCTGTTCCTGGACCGGGCGCGCGCGGTGCGGCCCGGTTTCGACGGCCACGCGCGCGTGCCCGACATCTGTGCCGCCCTCGACGGGCTCCCGCTCGCCATCGAGCTGGCGGCCGCCCGGCTGCGCACCCTCACCCCGGACGAGCTCGCCGAGCGGCTGGACGACCGGTTCCGGCTGCTCTCGCGCGGCGACCGCTCCAAGGCGCCCCGGCATCGCACGCTGCGCGCCGTCGTGGAGTGGAGCTGGGAGCTGCTGGACGAGGAGGAGCGGGAGCTGGCGCGGCGGCTGACGGTGTTCTCCGGCGGCGCCACCCTGGAGGCGGTCGAAGCGGTGTGCGGGCTGCCGTATCCCGAGGACGTGCTGGCCTCGCTGGTCGAGAAGTCGTTCGTGGAGGTGTCCGAGGGGCGCTACCGGATGCTGGAGACGATCCGGGCGTTCGCGGCGGAGAACCTGAGCGCCCCGGGCGCTCTCGCCGACGCGCACGCCGCGTACTTCCTGCGGCTGGCCGAGGAGGCGGAGCCGAACGTCCGGGGTGGTGGTCAACTGCCGTGGCTGGAGCGGCTGTCCGCCGAGCACGACAACCTGGACGCCGCGCTCCGCCACCTCGTACGCCACGGCCCCCGGGACGCCCTGCGGCTGATGGCCGTCCTGTCGTGCTTCTGGCGACTGCGCGGGCTGCACGGCGGACAGGTGGCATCGGCGCGTGAGCTGCTGGCCGCCGTCGGGGACGCGCCGCCTCCGGGGCTGACGGAGGAGTACGTGCTGTGCGCGATCAACGTGCTCCTCGGCGACGGCGAGGACGCGGCCGGCCGCGACGGGCTCGTCGCGCGCGTGGACGCCATCCTGGCCGCGTACGAGGGTCCGCTGCGGCTGCCGTACATCCTCATGCTGTGGTCGCTGGCGGTCGGCCCCCGGCCGGCGAGCAACGACCGGGCCATAGCCCTGGCCGGCGAGGACCCCTGGGCTCGGGCACTGCTGGAGGTGGGCCTGGGTTTCCAGGAGCGGTTCGCGGGCCGGCCGCGGGAGGCCGAGGAGAGCTTCGCCCGGGCGCTGGAGGCGTTCCGGGAGACGGGTGACCGCTGGGGGATGGCCAACTGCCTCGATCCGCTCGGCATGTTCGCCCTGGCGCGCGGGGACGCGCGGCGCGCCCTGGAGCTGATCGACGAGGGACTGGCGTACATGCGGGAGGTGGCGGCCCCCGAGGAGACCGCCGACCTGCTGCGTACCCGGGGCGCCGTGCTGCTGCACCAGGGCGACACGGCCGGTGCCGAGATCCATTTCGGGCAGGCTCTGGCGCTGGCCCGTGACGCCGGTCTGCCCGACAAGATGGCGGGCGCCCGGCGCGGCCTCGGTGACGCGGCCCGGCTGGCCGGGGACCCGGCACGCGCGCGTGAGCAGTACGAAGCCGCTCTGGAGACCTGCGCCGCCAACTGGTTCAGCGTCGGTGAGACCGCACGGATCCTCATCGGGCTCGGCCGCACCGCCGTCGCCGAAGGCCGCGCCGAGGAGGCCCGCGACTGGTTCCGGCAGGCCGCCGAACTCGCGGTCGAGGGCCCCGGCGAACTCGAACTCGCCGAGGTGGCGGAGGCGTTGGCGTCCGTCGCCGGATCGCCCGAACGGGCCGCCGTCCTGCTGGGCGCCGCGACGGGCCTGCGGGGCGCCCCCGACGCGGGCGCCCCGGACGTCGTACGCGCCGAACGGGAGGCCCGCGCCGGGCTGTCGGCGGAGGCCTACGCGGCGGCCTTCGAGCGGGGCCGGAGCCGGCGGTCAGCGGCGGTCAGCGAACGGTAGGCGGACGGTCAGCGGCCCCGCCGAAGCTCACCGCATGACGAAGAACCTCAGCAACCTCAGTGTCCTGGTCTCCGGCGCGAGCGTCGCCGGCCCCGCCGTCGCCCTCGACCTGGCCCGGCTCGGCGCCCGGGTGACCGTCGTCGAGAAGGCACCCGAACTGCGCGGCGGCGGCTTCGCGGTCGACTTCCGCGGCCACGTCCATCGCAAGGTCCTCACCTCCATGGGCATCTGGGACGAGATCCACGCCCGTCAGACCCACATGGGCCGCCAGACCGTCGTCGACGCGGACGGCGCCCCGCGCGTGGACCTGCCCGCGGACATGATGAGCGGCGACGTGGAGATCTTCCGCGGCGAGCTCGCGCGCATCATGTACGAGCGGACGAAGGACGATGTCGAGTACGTCTTCGGGGACTCGATCGCCACCCTCACCGAGGACCCGCAGGGCGTGGACGTCACCTTCGAGCGGGGCGCTCCCCGCCGCTTCGACCTGGTCGTCGGCTCGGACGGACTGCACTCCCACACCCGTCGGCTGGTCTTCGGCGACGAATCCCGCTACCTGCGCTTCTTCGATCACTACGTGGCCGGCTTCGACGTCCCCAACCATCTGGGCCTCGACCGGACCGGCCGGGTCTACAGCGAGCCCGGCCGCGCGGTCGTCGTCGGCAACTACGACGGCGACCCGGACCGTGCCGGCGCGCTGCTGGTCTTCCGGTCCGAGGAACTGCGCTACGACCGCCGGGACGTCACCGCGCAGAAGCGGATCCTCAGGGAGCGTTTCGCCGGGCTGGGCTGGGAGGGGCCGACGATCCTCAAGGCCCTCGAAGAGACCGACGACCTGTACTTCGACGCCATCGCCCAGATCCACGTCGACCGCCTCACCAAGGGACGCGTGGCGCTGCTCGGTGACGCCGGGTACGGGGCGACCATGGGCGGCATGGGCACGGGCGTGGCGATCGTCGGCGCGTATGTCCTCGCCGGTGAACTCGCCCTCGCCGACGGCGACTTCCGCACGGCCTTCGCGGAGTACGAGACCCGGATCCGGGACTTCGCCAAGGGCTGCCAGAAGATCTCCGGGAACGCGGGGCCGTTCTTCGCCCCGGCGACCGAGCGGCGCATCCGCAGCCGGGACCGGATGTACCGGATCCTCGCCTCCCGTCCGCTGGCCCGCTTCTTCAAGCGGATGACCGAGAAGGCGGCCACGGACATCAAGCTGAGGGAGTACCCGTTCTGAGCGCCCAGGCGTGGTCCACGGGCCCGATCCCGCCGCCGAGCGCGAAGCCGGCGGCGACGGCCCCGGTGACGTACTCCTTGGCGGCGGCCACCGCCTCCGGCACGGTCCGCCCCTTCGCGAGCTGCGACGCGATCGCGGAGGCGAGGGTGCAGCCCGTGCCGTGCGTGTGCCGGTTGTCGTGCCGGGGCGCGCGCAGCCAGTGCTCCTCGGTGCCGTCGGTGAGCAGGTCCACGGCGTCACCGGGCAGATGACCGCCCTTGACGAGCACCCATCGCGGTCCGTACGACAGCACGGCCGCCGCGGCCTCCTTGAGCTGTCCCTCCGACTCGACCCGCACACCGGTGAGTTGGGCGACCTCGTCGAGGTTCGGGGTCGCCACGGTCGCGACCGGCAGGAGCCGCCGGCGTACGGACTCCAGCGCGGAGGCGGCCAGCAGCGGGTCCCCGTGCTTGGAGACGCCCACCGGGTCGACGACCGCCGGGGCGTCCGTCCCGGCGATCAACTCGGCCACGGTCTCGACGAGTTCGGCCGAGGCCAGCATCCCGGTCTTGACGGCCTGCACGCCGATGTCGTCGACCACGCTCCGGTACTGCGCCCGCACCGCCTCCACCGGCAGCTCCCAGGCGCCCTGCACACCAAGGGAGTTCTGCGCGGTGACGGCCGTGACGACGCTCATGCCGTGCACGCCGAGCGCGAGCATCGTCTTCAGGTCCGCCTGGATCCCGGCGCCTCCACCGGAGTCCGACCCGGCGACCGTCAGCACCCGGGGCGGGAGGCTCATGACTCGATGTCCCCGAAGTGGTCCCAGCCGCCCTTGCTCGTCCACGGCGCCCCGTCGACCGTCACCTGGGGCAGCGCCGAGGGGTTGAGGACCTCCCCGATCACCTTCCAGCGCGCAGGGAGCTTCACGTCCGGCGGGAAGGTGGCCACGATCGCGTGGTCCTCTCCCCCGGTCAGCACCCACTGCATGGGATCGACACCGACGGCCTGTCCGATGTCGTTCATCTGCGAGGGGATGTCGATCGCGCCGGAGCGGATGTCGATGCGCACCTTGCTGGCCTCGGCGATGTGCCCGAGGTCGGCGATCAGCCCGTCGCTGACGTCGCACATCGCGGTCGCGCCGAGTCCCGCGGCCGCCGGGCCCGCGTGGTACGGCGGCTCGGGGCGCCGATGGGCCTCCACGAAGGCGCGCGGCGAGCGGAAGCCGCGGGAGAGCACCGCGTAGCCGGCCGCCGACCAGCCCAGCCAGCCGGTGACCGCGACGAGGTCGCCGGGCTGGGCGCCGCCCCGGGTGATGGGTTCCTGGTTGCGAAGATCGCCGAGCGCGGTGATCGACACCATGATCGTGTCGCCGCGTACGACATCGCCGCCGACCACGGAGGCACCCGCGACCTGGCACTCGTCGCGGATGCCGTCCATCAGCTCGCTCGGCCAGGTCACCGGCAGTTCGGCGGGCACGACCAGGCCGAGCAGCAGCGCGGTCGGCACGGCGCCCATGGCGGCGATGTCCGCGAGGTTCTGCGCGGCGGCCTTGCGGCCCACGTCGTACGCCGTGGACCAGTCGCGGCGAAAGTGCCGGCCCTCCAGGAGGATGTCGGTCGAGGCCACCACCCGTCGGTCGGGCGCGGCGACCACCGCGGCGTCGTCGCCGGGGCCGACCCGGACCGCCGGGGTGGTGGTGAGACGGGAGGTGAGCTCCCTGATGAGCCCGAACTCCCCGAGCTCACCAACAGTGCCCTTCATTGCCCTTGCTCCCCTTCTGTCCCTTGCCGTTCCCGGTCGCGCGTCATCAGTGTCCTCGATACGGTCGAGGTGTCCGTCAACCTGTGTCGTGCCCACACCCCGGCGCGTGAGCCACGGCCTTCGCGGGTCTCCCCGCGGCGCGCGGCGACGCGATACCGTGGCGTTCCTTTTCCCCACATGATCCTCGTGGCCGCCCTGGAGGTTCCGTGGTACAGGCGTACATCCTGATCCAGACGGACGTCGGCAAAGCGTCGACCGTCGCAGAGACGATCAGCAAGATTCCTGGGGTGATCCAGGCCGAGGACGTGACAGGACCCTATGACGTGATCGTGCGGGCGCAGGCCGACACCGTGGACGACCTGGGCCGCCTGGTGGTCGCGAAGGTCCAGCAGGTGGACGGCATCACCCGCACCCTGACCTGCCCGGTCGTCCATCTGTAGCCCCCGTCTACCCTTGGCCGGTGAACTTCTTCCGTCACCGGCTCACCGGCCTGCCCGTGCTCGCCCTGCTGATCACGCTCGCGGGCTGCTCCTCGGCAGACGACAGCGCCAGGGCCGCGGTTCCCTCACCGGGTACGACGGTGACCGGGCTGTGCCAGAAGCTGGACAAGGTGCTGCCGGCCGAGGTGGACGGTCGGGATCGCCGGGATCCCGAGCCCGCGTCCGCGCTGACCGCGGGCTGGGGGAACCCGGCGATCATACTGCGCTGCGGTGTCGTACGGCCCGCGAAGATGAGCGATCCGGAGGCCGACGGGGTCGAGGCGAACGGGGTGGGCTGGCTGCTGGAGAAGCAGGGCGACGGCTCGTTCCGGTTCACCACGACCCTGCGCAAGGCGTATGTCGAGGTCACCATCCCCAAGGGCCGCACGGGAGACGGCCTGTCCCCGCTCGTCGACCTGGCTCCGGCGATAAAGAAGGCGATCCCCGAAGGGATCGCCGACTAGGTGTGCCCGACTGGCTGTGCCCGACTAGCTGTGCCCGACTAGCGAAGGCCGGTCGACCTGCGCAGGGCCGCCTGGATGAGCCGGTCCACCAGTTCCGGGTAGCCGATGCCGCTCGCCTGCCACATCTGCGGGTACATCGAGATGGGCGTGAAACCGGGCAGGGTGTTGATCTCGTTGATGACGAAGCCCTCGTCGGTGAGGAAGAAGTCCGCGCGCACCAGGCCCTCGCAGGAGGCCGCCTCGAAGGCATCCACCGCCAGGCGCTGGACCTCGGCCGTCTCCTCCGGGGTCAGGGGCGCCGGCACGATCCCCGGGGTCGAGTCGATGTACTTGGCCTCGAAGTCGTAGTACGCGTGCGCGTCCGGCGGCGGGATCTCCGCGGGGACGGAGGCCCGCGGACCGTCCTCGAACTCCAGCACCCCGCACTCGATCTCGCGCCCCACCACCGCCGCCTCGACCAGGATCTTCGGGTCGTGGCGCTGAGCCTCCGCGATCGCCTCGTCCAGGCCGGACAGGTCGTCGACCTTGGTGATGCCGATCGACGAACCCGCGCGCGCGGGCTTCACGAACAGCGGCCAGCCGTGCTCGCCGGCGAAGTCCACGATCTTCCTGCGGGCCGCGGACTCGTCCCGCTCCCACTCCCGGGGCCGGATCACCACGTACGGGCCGACCTTCAGCCCGAAGGAGGTGAACACCCGCTTCATGTACTCCTTGTCCTGGCCGACGGCCGAGGCGAGCACCCCCGCGCCCACGTACGGGACACCGGAGAGCTCCAGCAGGCCCTGCAGGGTGCCGTCCTCGCCGTACGGGCCGTGCAGGACGGGGAAGACCACGTCGACCTCGCCGAGCGCCTTGGGCACCGATCCGGGCTCGCTGACGACGACTTCGCGGTTGCCGGGGTCGAGGGGGAGCACCACGCCGCCCTCGCCCGACTCGGCCACGTCCTCGACCTCCGGGGTACGGCGGTCGGTGATCGCCATGCGGTCCGGCTCGTCGGCGGTCAGGGCCCAGCGGCCTTCCCGCGTGATGCCGATCGGCAGGACGTCGTACTTCGTCCGGTCGATGGCCTTGAGGACGGCGCCGGCGGTGACCACGGAGATCCCGTGTTCGGAGCTGCGCCCGCCGAACACGACGGCCACGCGCGGCTTGCGAGGCGGCTGCTCAGGGCTCTGGGGAAGGTTCTCGGTGCTCATATCGCGTTGAGAGTACCCGTTGGTAGTGCCCTGAGACAGCGTGCGCCCCGGGGGGTCGCTCAGTGTCGTTCCGGCTTCGCGCTGCGCGACATCAGTTCCTTCAACGCCACGACGGGCGGCTTGCCTTCGTGCACGATGTCGACGACCGTCTCCGTGATCGGCATCTCCACACCGTGCCGGCGGGCCAGATCCGCCACCGACTCGCAGGACTTGACGCCCTCCGCGGTCTGCTTGGTGACCGCGATGGTCTCCTCCAGGGTCATGCCCTTGCCGAGGTTGGTGCCGAACGTGTGGTTGCGGGACAGCGGCGAGGAGCAGGTGGCCACCAGGTCGCCGAGGCCGGCGAGTCCGGAGAAGGTCAGCGGGTCGGCGCCCAGCGCGACCCCGAGCCGCGTGGTCTCGGCGAGGCCGCGCGTGATGAGCGAGCCCTTGGCGTTGTCGCCGAGCCCCATGCCGTCCGCGATGCCGACCGCGAGCCCGATGACGTTCTTGACCGCGCCGCCCAGTTCGCAGCCGACCACGTCGGTGTTCGTGTAGGGCCGGAAGTACGGCGTGTGACAGGCCGCCTGGAGCCGCTGGGCCACCGCCTCGTCGGTGCAGGCGACCACGGCGGCGGCCGGCATCCGGGCGGCGATCTCACGGGCGAGGTTGGGCCCGGTGACGACGGCGACACGGTCCGCGCCGACCTTGGCGACGTCCTCGATCACCTCGCTCATCCGCATGGCGGAGCCGAGTTCGACGCCCTTCATGAGGGAGACGAGGACCGTGTCCGGGGCGAGCAGCGGGACCCAGTCGGCGAGGTTGGCGCGCAGGGTCTGGGAGGGGATCGCCAGTATCGTGAAGTCGGCGTCGCGCGCGGCCTCGGCGGCGTCCGCGGTCGCCCGGAGGTTCTCCGGGAGTTCGACTCCGGGAAGGTAGTCGGGGTTCGTACGCGAGGAGTTGACCGCTTCGACGAGTTCGGCGCGGCGGCCCCAGAGGGTCACGTCGCAGCCCGCGTCGGCGAGCACGACGCCGAAGGCGGTGCCCCATGAACCGGTACCGAAGACCGCCGCCTTGACGGGCCTGCTCACTTGCTCGTCTCCTCCTCGTGACCGGACTGCGCCTGGGTCCTGCGCCGCTGCTCGATGCGCTCGCGGCGCGGGTCGTACGGCGTCTCGGGCGCCTTCTCGCCGCGGATCTCCTCCAGCAGGCGGGTGATCGCGGCCATGATGACCTCGGTGGCCTCCCTGAGCACGTCCGCGGTCATCTCCTTGCCGTAGAACCGCGTGAGGTCCACGGGCGGGCCCGCGAGCACGTGGTGGGTCTTGCGCGGCAGGATGTGCGGCTTGGTGCTGTACGGCGGCAGCAGTTCGTTGGCGCCCCACTGGGCGATGGGGACGACCGGGCACCGGGTCTGCAGGGCGACGCGCGCCGCACCGGTCTTGGCGGTCATGGGCCAGCCGTCGGGGTCGCGAGTGATCGTTCCCTCGGGGTAGAACACCACGCACTCGCCGCGCTCCACGGCGTCGACCGCGGCACGGAAGGCGCTGAGCGCGTCGGTGGACTCGCGGTAGACGGGGATCTGTCCGGTGCCGCGCATCGCGGCACCGACGAATCCCTTCTTGAAAAGCCCGCTCTTCGCGAGGAATCGCGGGACGCGTCCGGTGTTGTACTGGTAGTGCGCGTACGCGAAGGGGTCCACATGGGAATTGTGGTTCACCGCGGTGATAAATCCGCCCTCGGCCGGAATGTGCTCCATTCCGCGCCAATCCCGCTTGATCAGAACCACCAGCGGCGGTTTGCAGAGCACCGCGGCGAAGCGGTACCAGAAGCCGATTCTGCGGCGGGGCACGCGCGCACCTTCCTCTAGGGGCCAAGGACGTCGGCCCGGTACATCGGGCCGGGGGGCCGCACAAGTGTCGCCCCAGGCCGCCGGTCTGTCGAGAACACCGTACGCCCCGACGCCCGGACCACCAGATGGCCCAGGTGACGGCTGAGTGACAATGGCCGCGACAAGAGAGGGACGGAACGCTCGTGCAGTGGACGTTGGTCATACCCGTGAAGCCCCTGGCGCGTGCCAAGAGCAGGCTCTCGGACACCGCCCACGACGGGGTGCGCCCGGGGCTCGCCCTCGCGTTCGCCCAGGACACGGTGGCCGTGGCGCTGGCCTGTCCGGCGGTGAAGGATGTGGCGGTCGTCACGGACGACGCCCTGGCCGGCCGCGAGCTGGCCGCGCTGGGCGCCCGTGTCGTCACCGACGAGCCGCGCGGCGGGCTGAACGCGGCTCTGGCGCACGGGGCGGCCGCCGTGCGCGCCGACCGGCCCGACACCCCGGTGGCCGCCCTGAACGCCGACCTCCCGGCGCTGCGCTCCCTGGAATTGGCCCGGGCCCTCGACGCGGCGGCGGAATTCCCGCGCGCATTCATGCCGGACGCCGCGAATATCGGCACCACTCTGCTGGCCGCTGCCCCGGGCCGGGAATTGCTGCCGGCATTCGGTACGGATTCCCGGGCCCGGCATCGTGCGTCCGGCGCCGTGGAACTGGCGCTCGACGGCGTGGACTCGGTGCGCCAGGACGTGGACACCGGCGACGATCTGCGGGCCGCGCTGGCCCTCGGGGTGGGTCCCCGGACGGCGGCCGTGGCCGCGCGGCTGCTGATCCCGGGACAGTAGGCTGCGTTTCATGCAGGCGACCGCGTACACCTACGACGCCGATACGCGCAGCGGCAGTGTGCTGCTCGACGACGGAACCCCCGTCCCATTCGACGCCGAGGCGTTCGACGCCGGCGGGCTGAGGCTGCTCAGGCCCGGTCAGCGGGTACGGATCGAGGTCGAGGGAGCCGAGGACGGCCCGCACATCACTCTGGTGACGCTGCAGACCTTCTGACCCGGCCGCCCCACAACGCGCCGCGGGCCGGACTCCACGGGGAGTCCGGCCCGGCGCGTGAGTGCCCCTGTGCCCTTACCTGGTGCGGGCCGTGGCCTTCTTGGCGGTGCTGCGGGCGGCCGACTTCTTGGCCGGCGCCTTCTTGGCCGTCGCCTTCTTGGCGGTGGTCTTCTTCGCCGCGGAGGTCTTGGCGGCGCCCGTGGTCTTCTTGGCCGTCGTCTTCTTCGCGGTGGTCTTCTTGGCGGTGGCCGTGGTCTTCTTGGCCGCCGTCTTCTTCGCGGTGGTCTTCTTCGCGGCGGCCGCCTTCGTGGTCGCCTTCTTCGCCGCGGCCTTCTTCACGGTCGTCGAAGCACCGCCGGTCAGGCTGCCCTTGGGCGCCTTCTTGACGGCGACCTCGCCGCCGCGGGGGAGCTTCTTCGAGCCGCTGACCAGGTCCTTGAAGCCCTGGCCCGCGCGGAAGCGCGGAACGGAGGTCTTCTTGACCCGAACCCGCTCGCCCGTCTGGGGGTTGCGGGCGTAGCGGGCCGGACGGTCGACCTTCTCGAACGAACCGAAGCCGGTGACCGAGACCCGGTCACCCCCGACGGTCGCGCGGACGATGGCGTCCAGGACCGCGTCGACAGCGTCGGCTGCCTGCTGGCGGCCGCCGAGCTTGTCGGCAATCGCTTCTACGAGCTGCGCCTTGTTCACGTCTTCCCCTTCGGAGACATCGCCAGAACGAAAGTGTTCAAGCTTTTTCGCACGTTAGGCAGATATATACCGCAAATCAAACACGAAACGGGCTAATCACCCGTGCGCCGCAACGAACTCGACTGCCCCGGCTGCGATCAGTGGTCCTCTTCGGGGATTCGCCCCTCGTCGAGGTCCGCTCCGAACGCCTCCAGACGCCTTGCCGCGTCGGCGAGATCGTGCTTGGCCGCGGCCGTAATGACCAGCAGCTTCCGGGTCAGCGCCATCCGTACGCCCTCCGGGACTTGCAGTGCGCGCACTCTTGCGTGCGCTTCCTTGAGTTGGCCCGCGACCGCCGCATAGAGCTCGAGTTGGCCGTCGTGTTCCATGCACAGATTGTGCCATCTGGGGCGAGTTGTCGCCTGCCCAGGGGGCAACTGCCACCTCAAACGGCCGTCCTGGCGTCTGCGGAAGTCACGGCTACAACCCTCGCGTACCCCGGCAACCCCCTTTCTAACGTGGGAAGTTGAACGTAGTCCAAGAGCCACGCGGGGGCCGATCGGGTGCAGACATGGCAGTACCCCCGATCGGGCTGATCGGGGGTACTGGGTGGCTGAAACCAGCCGTGTTCAGATGCTCCGGAGGGGGCCTGGGCTCAGACCTGGAGCGTCTTCGGCTTGTAGGAGGGACGCTTCGCCTCGTAGGCGGCGATGTCCGCCTCGTTCTGGAGGGTGATGGAGATGTCGTCCAGCCCGTTCAGCAGCCGCCAGCGGGAGTTCTCGTCCAGCTCGAAGGAGGCGATGATCCCCTCGGCGCGCACCTCGCGGGCCTCGAGGTCGACGGTGATCTCCGCCTCGGGGTCCTTCTCGGTGAGCTCCCACAGGGCGTCCACGATCTTCTGCTCCAGAACCACGGTGAGCAGGCCGTTCTTCAGCGAGTTGCCGCGGAAGATGTCGGCGAACCGGGAGGAGATCACGGTCTTGAAGCCGTAGTTCTGCAGCGCCCACACCGCGTGCTCACGGGAGGAGCCGGTGCCGAAGTCCGGGCCTGCGACCAGGACGGTGGCGCCCTTGCGCTCCGGGCGGTTGAGGATGAAGTTCTCGTCCTTGCGCCAGGCCTCGAACAGCCCGTCCTCGAAACCGTCCCGGGTCACCTTCTTGAGCCAGTGAGCAGGGATGATCTGGTCGGTGTCGACGTTGGAGCGGCGCAGCGGGACGGCCCGGCCGGTGTGCGTGGTGAATGCTTCCATGACTCTCAGACTCCAGCGGGCGCGGCGGCGGTTACGTCGGTCAGGTCGGCGGGCGAGGCCAGGTGGCCCAGCACGGCGGTCGCGGCGGCGACCTGCGGCGAGACCAGGTGCGTACGACCGCCCTTGCCCTGCCGTCCCTCGAAGTTGCGGTTGGAGGTGGAGGCGGAGCGCTCGCCCGGGGCCAGCTGGTCGGGGTTCATGCCGAGACACATCGAGCAGCCCGCGTGCCGCCATTCGGCGCCGGCCTCCTTGAAGACGACGTCCAGGCCCTCGGAGACGGCCTGCAGACCCACGCGCGCAGAGCCCGGGACGACCAGCATCCGTACGCCGTCGGCGACTTTGCGGCCCTTGAGGAGTTCGGCCGCGGCCCGCAGGTCCTCGATGCGGCCGTTCGTGCAAGAACCTACGAAGACGGTGTCCACGTTGATGGAGCGCAGCGGCTGTCCGGCCGCCAACCCCATGTATTCCAGGGCCTTTTCGGCGGCGAGGCGCTCCGAAGCGTCTTCGTACGAAGCCGGGTCGGGGACGGACGCCGAAAGCGGCGCGCCCTGGCCGGGGTTGGTGCCCCAGGTGACGAACGGCGACAGCGAGGCGGCGTCGATGACCACCTCGGCGTCGAACTCGGCGTCCTCGTCCGTCTTCAGCGTCTTCCAGTACGCGACGGCCGCATCCCACTCCTCGCCCTCGGGGGCGTGCGGACGGCCCTTGAGGTAGGCGAAGGTCGTCTCGTCGGGGGCGATCATGCCCGCGCGGGCACCGGCCTCGATCGACATGTTGCAGATGGTCATCCGGGCCTCCATCGAGAGCTTCTCGATGGCGGAGCCGCGGTACTCCAGGATGTAGCCCTGGCCGCCGCCGGTACCGATCTTGGCGATGATCGCCAGGATCAGGTCCTTGGCGGTGACGCCCTCGGGCAGCTCGCCCTCGACCGTGATCGCCATGGTCTTCGGGCGGGCCAGCGGCAGCGTCTGGGTGGCCAGCACGTGCTCGACCTGCGAGGTGCCGATGCCGAACGCCAGCGCGCCGAAGGCACCGTGCGTGGAGGTGTGCGAGTCACCGCAGACGACCGTCGTACCGGGCTGGGTCAGGCCCAGCTGCGGGCCGACGACGTGCACGACGCCCTGCTCGACGTCGCCCAGCGGGTGCAGCCGTACCCCGAACTCGGCGCAGTTCTTGCGCAGCGTCTCCAGCTGGACCCGGGAGACCGGGTCCGCGATCGGCTTGTCGATGTCGAGGGTCGGGGTGTTGTGGTCCTCGGTCGCGATGGTGAGGTCGAGACGGCGCACCGGGCGGCCGTTCTGACGCAGGCCGTCGAAGGCCTGCGGGCTGGTCACCTCGTGCAGGAGGTGGAGATCGATGAAGAGGAGGTCGGGCTCGCCCTCGGCGCGCCGGACGACGTGGTCGTCCCAGACCTTCTCCGCGAGTGTCCTACCCATCGCTTTCCCTCCGGCCGGCAAACGTCCACCGGCCCAACTAGAGATCTTGAGGAGACGGTGCACCCGGCCCCTGTTCACGGGCGTCCGTCATCCGGCCCGTTCGGTCAGCGGGCCGCTGTGGATACAAGGGTTGCGCGTCTCACGAAAAAAGGAACTTGCGTTTCACAGAGTGAGACGTGAGTATCGTTGCATGGACAACAGTAGCGGCGTCGGCGTTCTGGACAAGGCAGCCCTTGTCCTGAGCGCCCTCGAGTCCGGTCCGGCCACCCTCGCGGGACTGGTGGCGGCCACCGGACTGGCACGACCGACGGCCCATCGACTGGCCGTGGCCCTGGAGCACCACCGCATGGTGGCACGCGACATGCAGGGCCGTTTCATTCTCGGCCCCCGGCTGGCCGAGCTCGCGGCCGCGGCCGGCGAGGACCGCCTGCTCGCGACGGCCGGCCCGGTGCTCACGCATCTGCGTGACGTCACGGGCGAGAGCGCCCAGCTCTACCGCCGCCAGGGCGACATGCGCATCTGCGTCGCCGCGGCGGAGCGGCTTTCCGGCCTTCGGGACACCGTCCCGGTCGGCTCGACGCTCACCATGAAGGCCGGCTCCTCCGCGCAGATCCTGATGGCCTGGGAGGAGCCCGAGCGCCTCCACCGCGGCCTGCAGGGCGCCCGCTTCACGGCGACGGCCCTGTCGGGCGTACGGCGCCGCGGCTGGGCGCAGTCCATCGGCGAGCGCGAGCCGGGCGTCGCCTCCGTCTCGGCGCCCGTACGCGGCCCGTCCAACCGCGTGGTGGCCGCCGTCTCGGTCTCCGGCCCCATCGAGCGCCTGACCCGCCACCCCGGCCGTATGCACGCCCAAGCCGTCATCGACGCCGCCGCCCGTCTGTCGGAGGCCCTGCGCCGCACCGGCTGACGTGCGGGCACGCACGGGAACGTCAACGGGGAGAGCCCGCCTCAACGCCGCGGCAGACCCTCCCCGCTCCCCCGTCCCCCTGTGCTCCCCCTGTCTCAGCTGGTCTTCTCCGCCACCGGCGGCTGCTGCGAGCGGTGGGCGAACCGGTCCTTCGCGTACCGCCCGCGCCTCTCCAGCGGGATCTGCCCGTGCGCGGCGGCCAGCCCGAACGCGGGCATGTCGCCGTAGATCGCCTCGTACGACCCCTCGGGCACGATGTACGTCTCGTGCCAGATGCCGACCTGCCCACGCAGCTTTCCGGTGCGTTCCTTGTGGTTGACCGCGGCCCACGCCTTGTGGTGGAAGGCGTCCGGCGCGGTCGCGTAGGCGTACAGCTTCTCCTTGGACTCCCAGTACTGCACGACGTAGTACGTGCGCGGCGAGGCCGTCAGCAGGACGTGGGCGAGCAGTCCCCGCTCCGGGGCCTTCACCAGCTCGCGCAGCATGCGGAGCATCGCCAGCATCACCGGGAGCCACAGACGCACGGCCCGGAACTGATTGATCCGCATGCCGATCAGCAGGACGACGACATCGCCCTTCGCGTCGGCGGTCGTTCGGGACACCATGTGACCACTTCCCCCTGGCTGGTTCCTCTGGTTGGTTCCCCTGGTTGGCGAGCAGCGCTATCCGAGTAGCGATGATTGGATAGTGCCGGTATCCGAGAAGGAGCGCAAGACATGCGGCTCGCCGAACTGAGCACCCGCAGCGGGGTGTCCGTCGCGACGATCAAGTACTACCTGCGCGAAGGGCTGTTGCCGCAGGGCCGTCAGATCAACGCGACGACCTCCGAGTACGACGAGGAGCACCTGCGCCGGTTGCGACTGGTGCGCGCGATGATCCAGATCGGCCGGGTGCCGGTGGCGACCGTGCGCGAGGTGCTGGGACACGTCGACGACGACTCCCTGGGCCGCACGATCCGGCTGGGCGCGGCCCTGTGGGCGCTGCCGCAGGTGCCCGAGCCCGACGAGGACGACGAGTACGTGCGGGCCGCGCACCGGGAGGTCGGCGCGCTGCTGGACCGGCTCGGCTGGCAGCACGCCCAGCAGCTGACGTCCATCTCCCCCGCGTACCGCTCGCTGGTGGTGGCGCTGGCCGCGTTCCGCCGGCTCGGCTTCGACTGGGGAGCCGAACAGCTCGCGCCGTACGCCGAGTTGATGCACCGGACGGCCGTTCTGGACCTGGACAACATGGAGGCGTACCCGTCGGACGCGGAGCAGGTCGAGTTCGCGATCCTGGGGGCGATCCTCAACGAGCCCGCCCTGCAGGCACTGCACCGGCTGGCCCAGGAGGAGGAGTCGGCACGGCGGTACGGGTTCGAATGAGGCCCGGACATGCGGAAGGCCCTCCGCCGAAGCGAAGGGCCTTCCTGGTGTACCCCCGACCGGATTCGAACCGGCGCTACCGCCTTGAGAGGGCGGCGTGCTAGGCCGCTACACAACGGGGGCGTGGATCTTACAAGCGTTTGATGTGCAACGCCGCAGATCCGAGCTGGTCTACCTGGACTCGAACCAAGACTAACTGAACCAGAATCAGTCGTGCTGCCAATTACACCATAGACCAATGTGGTTTAGACCAGTTCGTACCCCCGACCGGATTCGAACCGGCGCTACCGCCTTGAGAGGGCGGCGTGCTAGGCCGCTACACAACGGGGGCCCTAGCGATCCCGAGTTGATCGAGATCAGTACCCCCGACCGGATTCGAACCGGCGCTACTGCCTTGAGAGGGCAGCGTGCTAGGCCGCTACACAACGGGGGCGATGCGGGTGCAGTGCTTCATTCAAAACACCCGCGAGCTGGCCTACCTGGACTCGAACCAAGACTAACTGAACCAGAATCAGTCGTGCTGCCAATTACACCATAGGCCACTGGAACGCAAGCCCCTGCGGGGATCTTGTTCTAGTTTGCTCCTCCGGTTTCCGGCCTTTCGGCCCGCTCCCCGGCGGCGCAGGAAGAACATTACCCGAAGGTGGACGGGGCTCCAAAACGGGTATCCGCGCCGAGGACCGCGGGGAGTTCGGCAAGGGAGGCGATGCGGTGCGGGCCGGTGGGGGCGTCCCCGGCGGCGTACACACCGTTGCGATCGATCCACACGGACATCAGCCCGGCCTCGGCGGCACCGCGCCCGTCGATCTCCGGATGGTCGCCGACGTACGCGACCTCGTGCGGGGCCAGCCCCAGGGCGTCGCAGGCGGCCAGGAACGCGGCGGCCTCCGGCTTGGAGACGCCGAGTTCGGCGGCGCACAGGATGACCTCGAAGCGGTTGTGCACGCCGAGGACGCGCAGCTTGCGGTCCTGGACGGTGAGGCTGGAGTTGGACAGCACGGCATGCCGGTGGCTGGCCGCGAGGGCGTCCAGGACGGGCAGGACGTCCGGGAAGAGGGCCCAGGCGGCCTCGTAGTGACGCAGGTAACGCGCGAACCAGTCGTCGGCCTCGGCGTCGCTCAGCGCCTCGCCCAGGAAGACACGGATGCGCTCCCGGCGCTGTCCCTCGAAGGTGACCTCGCCCGCCGAGAACCGCGCCCACTGCTGGTCGGTGATCTCCCGCCAGCGCACGACGGCCTCCGCCGCAGTGGCGTACCCCTCCAGCAGTCCCTCGGCGGCGAGATGGGCTCCCATGCCGACACGGTCAGCGGTGGTGTAGTCGAAGAGGGTGTCGTCGACGTCCCAGACAACGGCTCTGATCACCCTCACAGACTGGCACACTCGGGGCATGAGCGAGTATCGCGTCCAGTTCACCGTCGAGGCCCGTGCGGCCTACGACGCGCTGCCTCCCTCGCGCCAGGCTCACCTCGACAAGGCCGTGCGGATATTGGCGCGCGACCCGTTCCGGAAGCATGCGACCGCCCCGTTGGGTCCCGACGAGCATCTGCGCAAGGCGTACGTCGCGCCCGGCGTGATGCTGGAGTACGTGGTGGCCGGCGCGATCATGGTCGTCGTCGTGCTGGAGATCTTCGACGAGAGCGCCTACCTGATCGACGAAGCCGACGCGGAGTGACCGAAAGGCGAAGGGGCGGCACCCGGAGTTCCGGTTGCCGCCCCTTCGGCGGTGCGTGACCTACGCCGCCAGCTTCTCCAGCGCCGCGTCGATCCTCGCCAGCGTCTTCTCCTTGCCCAGGATCTCCAGGGACTCGAAGAGGGGGAGGCCCACCGTGCGGCCGGTGACGGCGACGCGGACCGGGGCCTGGGCCTTGCCGAGCTTCAGGCCGTGGGTCTCGCCGGCGGCCAGGACGGCCTCCTTCAGGGCCTCGGGGGAGGTCCAGTCGGCCGACTCCAGGTTCTCGCGCGCCGTACGGAGCAGGGCGTCGCTGCCCTCCTTCATCGCCTTGGTCCAGGACGCCTCGTCGAAGACCGGCTCGGGGAGGAAGAGGAAGTCGACGTTGTCGGTGATCTCGGAGAGGACCTTCAGTCGGGTCTGGGCGTGCGGGGCGATCGCCTGCCACTTGGACTCGTCGAAGTCCGCGGGGGCCCAGGGGGCGAACGGTGCCTTGAGCCACGGGGCGCAGCGCTCCGTGAAGTCCTTCACGTCCAGCAGCCGGATGTGGTCGGCGTTGATCGCCTCGCACTTCTTGAGGTCGAAGCGCGCCGGGTTGGGGTTCACGTCCGCGATGTCGAAGGCGGCCACCATCTCCTCGACGGAGAAGATGTCCTGGTCCGCGGAGAGCGACCAGCCCAGCAGGGAGAGGTAGTTGAGCAGACCCTCGGGCAGGAAGCCGCGCTCCCGGTAGAGGTTGAGCGAGGACTGCGGGTCGCGCTTGGACAGCTTCTTGTTGCCCTCGCCCATGACGTAGGGCAGATGACCGAAGGCCGGGATCTGCTTCGCGATGCCGAGCTCGATCAGCGCCTTGTAGAGGGCGATCTGGCGGGGGGTGGAGGAGAGCAGGTCCTCGCCGCGCAGGACGTGGGTGATCTCCATCAGCGCGTCGTCGACGGGGTTGACCAGGGTGTACAGCGGGGCGCCGTTCGCGCGGACGATGCCGTAGTCCGGCACGTTCTCCGGGGTGAACGTCAGCTCGCCGCGGACCAGGTCGGTGAAGGTGATCGTCTCGTCGGGCATGCGGAAGCGGACGATCGGGGTGCGGCCCTGCGCCTTGTACTCCTCGACCTGCGCCCCGGTGAGGTCGCGGCAGTGGCCGTCGTAGCCGGACGGCCTGCCGGCGGCGCGGGCGGCCTCACGGCGGGTGTCCAGCTCCTCCTGGGAGCAGTAGCAGTGGTAGGCGTGACCGGCGTCGAGCAGCTTGGCCGCGACATCCTTGTAGAGGTCCATGCGCTGCGACTGGCGGTACGGCGCGTGCGGGCCGCCGACCTCGGGGCCCTCGTCCCAGTCGAAGCCCAGCCAGCGCATGGCCTCGAGCAGCTGGTTGTACGACTCCTCGGAGTCGCGGGCCGCGTCGGTGTCCTCGATGCGGAAGACGAGAGTGCCCTGGTGGTGGCGGGCGAAGGCCCAGTTGAACAGGGCGGTGCGGACCAGGCCCACATGGGGGTTACCGGTGGGCGAGGGGCAGAACCGTACTCGGACGGCGGGGGCGGGTGCGCTAGCCACGCTTGACAACCTTGTTGGTGAGAGTGCCGATGCCTTCGATGGTGACGGCGACCTCGTCGCCGACGGTGAGCGGCCCGACGCCTGCCGGGGTGCCCGTGAGGATCACGTCGCCGGGGAGCAGCGTCATGGCCTCGGAGATGTTGACGATCAGGTCCTCGATGGGGTGGATCATCTCGCTGGTGCGGCCGAGCTGACGTTGTTCGCCGTTGACGGTGAGCTGGATGGTCAGGTCCGACGCCCTGGCGAGGTCGAGGTCCGTCTCCACCCAGGGACCGAGCGGGCAGGAGGTGTCGAAGCCCTTCGCCCGCGCCCACTGCTTCTCGCGCCGCTGCACGTCACGGGCGGTGACGTCGTTCGCGCAGGTGTAGCCGAAGATCACGTCGGCCACGCGCTCGCGCGGGACCTCGCGGCACAGCCGGCCGATCACCACGGCCAGCTCGGCCTCGTGGTGCAGTTCCTCGGAGAAGGAGGGGTACTGGATGTCGTCGCCGGAGCCGATGACCGACGTCGACGGCTTGAAGAAGGCGAACGGCGCGTCCGGGACCTCGTTGCCCAGCTCCCTCGCGTGCTCCGCGTAGTTGCGGCCGAAGGCCACGACCTTGTTGGGGAGCACCGGCGGCAGCAGCCTGACCTTGCTCAGTGGGACCTTCGTGCCGGAGAGCTCGAAGTCCGCGAACGGGATGCCCTTGATGATGTCGAGGACGAGCTCGTCGGGCCTGTCGCCCTCGACCACGCCGAAGGCGACGTTCCCGTCGATGGAGAATCTGGCGATGCGCACGGGATCCTTGCGCCCCTCACTGAGCCGGCTGGAGTCTGATGCTCCAGGCTAACGCGGCAGCAGGAAGTCGCCTCGCGCATCACCGCCCGCAGGGGCGCCGGGAAAAGATCGCGGAGGCCCTGAGTGATCTACGCTGGGTGTGCGTACTAGTCCGCGACAGAAGCGGTGGTGGGGACGTCCACGAGGATGGTGCGCCTGGGGTTGGCGGTCTGCCTGGGAAGATCGACGGAGTGCTCCTGCTGCTCGGGGATCTGCAGCGCGTCGGCGTCCTCGAGGTGGGCCAGCGTGGTACGCCGCGGGTTGGCTATGTTGCGGAACATCATCGTCGTCTTCACGGTTGCACTGGACCTTGTCGTCAGTCGCGGGTGGGCGTTTGGCAGTTGCCTGCTTCTTGTAAAGCGTCAGGCTAAACATCCAATTCCCCGCCGAAGCCGCGAAGTCCCCTTGATCAGCATGTGAGTTTGCTCACGGAGTCACGGGCAATCCGGTCAATTCAGGCCCGCAACCCACCCCAACGAAACGGACATTGACTCCCTGAAGCCATCATTCCGCTCCTGATCATGGCGACTGGGACACCCGTACCCGCCGAGGGACTCGCGGGGATTTGTCCGCTATGGCGCGGATCCGGCTCTACGTCCGGTGACCCGGCACTCACATGGTGTCACGTAGGTCACGGCATGGTCCGTGAGCCTTGTTGGAGATCCGGCACTGTGCTGGAATGCCACGGACCGCCGCAGGATCGAGCCGGCGCACAGGGGGCGCGAGGAAGCGCCGAGTGGCGGCGAGAACGGGGGAGCCAGCGCCGGTCACTCACGACTACCGGGGGGCGCGTTCAGGGCGCTTTCCACAACGCCGACACCGTGTCTTTCCGTTCACGCGGAGGGGCGCCTGGTCCAGAGGTTGCGACGCTAGTGCAGGGACGTTTCAAGAGGGATGGCAGTGCTCCGGCGGAGCCGGAGCCGCACGGCGGGACTGGCCCCGGAAAAGGCAGTTCCTCCCCCCAGCACGCCCAGAACCCGGGCCCGGCCCCGTCCGGCGACGGCGGTGAGCGCCCCGGGCGCCCCGGCGTGTCGGCATCTTCGGGTTCATCGGCCCCCACCCCGCCGGTCAAGCCGCCCAAGGGCCCGAGCGGCCCCGGCTCGCGCGTCGCGCTGCGCAACTGGCGCATCTCCACGCGTCTGGTCTCGCTGCTCGCGCTCCCCGTGGTTGCCGCCACCTCGCTGGGCGCGCTGCGCATCAGCGACAACATGAACGACATCCAGCAGCTCGACAACATGAAGCTGCTGACGGACATGACCAAGCAGGCCACCGAGCTGGCCGCCGCCCTCCAGGAGGAGCGCGACCAGTCCGCCGGTCCGCTGGCGCACGGCTCGAAGTCCAGCGACTACACGGTCAAGGGCTACCGGGACAAGACGGACCGGGCCAAGAACAACTTCATCGACGCGGCCGAGGAGATCGACGCCTCCGGCAAGGACGGCTCGCTCCAGGGCGTCCGCGACAGCCTCGTCGGTGTGGTCGGCGACCTCGAGACGCTGTCGAAGATCCGCGCCGGCGCCTACGAGACCAAGCTCAACTCCTCGCAGACGGTCGAGGCCTACCACCGCCTCATCACCCACCTGCTGGACCTCTCGCAGGACATGGCCGAGGCCACCAGCAACCCCGAGATGATCCAGCGCACCCGCTCGCTGGCCGCGTTCTCCTCCGCCAAGGAGTACGCGTCCATGCAGCGCGCGGTCCTCGCGGCGGCGCTGCCGGCGAACAACACCGCCGTCGGTGACCTCTCGGAGAACGACCGCCTGTACGCCCAGTCGGCGCTGCAGAGCGAGACCTCCGACCTGCGCAGCTTCAAGAGCATCTACGGCACCGAGCAGGCCGTCTCCCTCCTCAAGCCCATCGAGGAGAACAACGCGACGATCACGGCGACCGACAAGTACGCCAGCCGTGCCCTCGCCTCCCAGGGCGGCCTGGACGACCTGCCCAAGCGCTCGTACCAGGACTGGGTGGACGACAGCTCGACCAAGATCGAGCAGATGAAGAAGATCGAGCACACGCTGCTCGAGGACATGGAGCAGAAGGCCCGCGCGCTGCGCTCCGCCTCCGAGCGCGAGGCGATCATCTCCGGTGCGCTGATCCTGCTCGTGCTCGGCGTCTCCCTCGTCGGCGCCTTCGTCATCGCCCGCTCCATGATCCGCTCGCTGCGCCGGCTGCAGGAGACCGCCAACAAGGTCGCCCAGGACCGCCTGCCCGAGCTGGTCGCGCAGCTGTCGGAGTCGGACCCGCAGGACGTCGACACCTCCGTCGAGTCGGTCGGTGTGCACTCCCGGGACGAGATCGGCCAGGTGGCCGCGGCCTTCGACGACGTCCACCGCGAGGCGGTCCGCCTCGCCGCCGAGCAGGCCCTGCTGCGAGGCAACGTCAACGCGATGTTCACCAACCTCTCGCGCCGCTCCCAGGGCCTCATCCAGCGTCAGCTCTCGCTCATCTCCGAACTGGAGTCCCGCGAGGCCGACCCGGACCAGCTGTCCTCGCTGTTCAAGCTCGACCACCTCGCGACCCGTATGCGCCGTAACGGTGAGAACCTCCTCGTCCTCGCCGGTGAGGAGCCGGGCCGCCGGTGGACCCGTCCGGTCCCGCTGGTCGACGTGCTCCGCGCCGCCGCCTCCGAGGTGGAGCAGTACGAGCGCATCGAGCTGGCCGCCGTGCCCACCACCGAGGTCGCCGG
The DNA here is from genome assembly GCF_040612015.1 of Streptomyces sp. NPDC006476. Classification (NCBI taxonomy): domain Bacteria; kingdom Bacillati; phylum Actinomycetota; class Actinomycetes; order Kitasatosporales; family Streptomycetaceae; genus Streptomyces; species Streptomyces sp. NPDC006476. The sequence continues at coordinate 72,269 of NZ_JBEXPK010000041.1, forward strand.
CCGCGTGGTCAACGACCTCGTGCACCTGCTCGCCGAGCTGCTCGAGAACGCGACCTCGTTCTCCTCGCCGCAGACCAAGGTCAAGGTCACCGGTCACGCGCTGCCCGACGGCCGCGTCCTGATCGAGATCCACGACACCGGTATCGGCCTCTCCCCCGAGGACCTCGCGGCGATCAACGAGCGGCTCGCCTCGCCGCCCACCGTGGACGTCTCCGTCTCCCGCCGCATGGGTCTGTTCGTGGTCGGCCGACTGTCCCAGCGCCACGGCATCCGCATCCAGCTGCGCCCGTCCGACTCCGGTGGTACGACCGCGCTGGTCATGCTGCCCGTGGACGTCGCCCAGGGCGGCAAGAAGCCGCAGGGCAAGCCGGGCCAGGGCGGCCCGGGCGGTGCCGGTGGTCCGGCCGCGGCGCAGGCCGCCGCCGGTGCGGCCGCGGCACGGCGCCAGGCCGGTGCCGGTGCGCCGGGTGGTCCGGCTCTCGGGGCCGGCGGTCCCGGTGGCGGTGCCCTCGGTGCGGGCGCCGGGGCCGGCGGTGGCGGTCTGCTCGGAGCCGGTCAGGGGCCGCGCGCCGCGCTGCCGGGTGCCGGTGGCAACGGACGTCCGGGTGCGCCGGGCGGTGCGCGCGGACCGCAGTCTCCCCAGCAGGGCCGGCCGGCTCCCGCGGGCGCCGGTGCCGGGTTCGGCCAGGCGCCGGGTGCGCCGCAGGGCCTGCAGGCGGCGGGCATGGGTCAGGACAGCTTCGGCGGCGCTCGTGGCGCCGTACCGCCGCAGTCCGCGGGCCCCGAGCAGCCGCAGCCGCAGGAGGGCCGCGGCCGGCGTGGGCGTCTGCCGCAGCTGCCGGGCCGCGGTGGTCCGCGGGCCGAGCTGCCGGGCGGCAACCAGCAGCGCACCCCGAGCTGGAGCGACGACAACGCCCAGCCGCCGGTGCCGCGCGCCTCGCTGGACACCCCGCGCGGGCACGACGAGACCTCCCGGATGCCGCGCGTCGACGACCGGCACGGTCCGGGCGCGACGGCGGAGATGCCGGCGATCGGCCGGTCCGACAACCGCCACGGTCCCGGCGCCACCTCGGACTTCCCGCGTCCCGACTTCGGTGCGGCCAACAACCCGCAGCACACGGGCCAGTTCGCCCGTCCGGGCGCGGACTCGCCGCAGAACACCGGTCAGTTCAACCGTCCGGGCGCCGACTCCCCGCAGAACACCGGGCAGTTCGGCCGACAGGACTTCGCAGCTCCGCAGCCGGGGGCCAGCGGCTCCCAGGAGCCGGGGCAGTTCGTCCGCTCGGATGTCTTCGGCACCCCGAACGGCCGGAACAACCCGAACAGCCCGGCGAACACCGGCCAGTTCGCGACCCCGTCGTTCGACAGCGGCTCGACCGGCCAGTTCCCCGCGCCGGGCTTCGACCCAAGCTCCACCGGCCAGCACTCGCTGCCGGGCCGTCCGAACCACAACGGCACGGGCCAGTTCGAGCGCCCGCAGAACGGCGGCGCCGACTTCGGTGCCCCGCGTCCGCCCGTCCCGCCGCGTCCGCAGCAGCGGCCCGTCCGCCAGGAGCCCGAGGCACTGCCGCCGGCGACCGGTCCGGGCGACGGCCGCACCCCGCTGTACGACACGCTGGAGACCAACTGGTTCCACGGCGGACAGGGCGAGCGGCAGGGCCCCGGCAACGGCTCCTCCCCCCAGCAGCCGCAGGTTCCCGCGGCTGCCCCCCAGCGTTCCGCGGCCAACGGCGGCTGGCGCACCTCCCCGAACGACGACCTCGTCCGGCAGGCGGAGCGCGTACGGCAGCCGGCCGCGGGCGGCGTCACCACCTCCGGTCTGCCGCGCCGGGTGCCCCGGGCCAACCTCGTCCCGGGCACGGCTCAGCAGCAACAGCACCAAGCCGGTCCGCAGGTCTCGCGTGCGCCTGACGACGTACGCGGCCGGCTGACCAATCTCCGTCGGGGCATCGCGCAGGGTCGCCAGGCCGGTACCGGCCAGACCGGCAGTTTCCCGAGCCCCACTCACCAGCAGGAGCGATAGTTGAGCCAGATGAGCCAGGCGGCACAGAACCTCAACTGGTTGATCACCAACTTCGTGGACAACACCCCCGGTGTGTCCCACACCGTCGTCGTCTCCGCCGACGGTCTTCTTCTGGCGATGTCGGAAGGCTTTCCGCGGGACCGCGCCGACCAGCTGGCGGCCGTCGCGTCCGGGCTCACCTCGCTGACCGCCGGGGCCTCCCGGATCTTCGAGGGCGGCAACGTGGCGCAGACGGTCGTCGAGATGGAACGCGGGTTCCTGTTTTTGATGTCCGTCTCGGACGGTTCGTCCCTGGCCGTGCTCGCGCACCCCGAGTGCGACATCGGCCTGGTCGGCTACGAGATGGCGCTGCTCGTCGACCGGGCAGGTGCGGTCCTCACACCGGACCTGCGGGCCGAACTACAGGGCAGTCTGCTCCACTGACCCACCCAGGATCCACCCCCCTCACCACATCACCGTCCGGCCGCCACAATCCCCCCACCGGCCCCGTCAGACGGCTTGCCCGACCGACTTGCTGTCCCGCCCGGAGGATTCATGACCCCGCCCACCGCCTCTCATGATCCGTACGCGGAGCCGTACGAGGATGAGGGCGACCAGCCGCTGGTACGTCCGTACGCGATGACCGGCGGCCGGACCCGGCCGCGCTACCAGCTCGCCATCGAGGCACTGATCAGCACCACGGCCGACCCCGCAGCACTCATGGGGCTGCTCCCGGAGCACCAGCGCATCTGCCACCTGTGCCGTGAGGTGAAGTCGGTCGCCGAGGTGTCGGCGCTCCTGGCCATGCCGCTGGGCGTGGCCCGGATTCTTGTCGCGGACCTGGCCGAGGCCGGACTCGTCGCGATCCACCAGCCCGGTGGTGACGAGACGACCGGTGCGCCGGACGTGACCCTGCTCGAAAGGGTGCTCAGTGGACTTCGCAAGCTCTGACGGAGGGCGGGCGACCACCTCCGCGAAGATCGTCGTCGCCGGTGGCTTCGGCGTCGGCAAGACCACGTTCGTGGGGGCGGTCTCCGAGATCAACCCGCTGCGCACGGAGGCCGTCATGACGTCCGCCAGCGCGGGCATCGACGACCTCACCCACACCGGGGACAAGACCACCACCACGGTGGCCATGGACTTCGGCCGTATCACGCTCGACCAGGACCTGATCCTGTACTTGTTCGGCACGCCCGGTCAGGACCGCTTCTGGTTCATGTGGGACGACCTGGTGCGCGGTGCGATCGGCGCGGTGGTGCTCGTGGACACCCGGCGCCTGGCCGACTGCTTCCCGGCGGTCGACTACTTCGAGAACAGCGGTCTGCCCTTCGTGGTCGCGCTCAACGGCTTCGACGGGCATCAGCCGTACCAGCCCGAGGAGGTGCGCGAGGCCTTGCAGATCGGCCCCGACACCCCCATCATCACAACGGACGCCCGACACCGGGCCGATGCCAAGAGCGCGCTGATCACACTGGTCGAGCACGCTCTCATGGCACGGCTGAGGTAGCCCCCAAATCCACCATGCCGTACGGCAGTTGTCGTAGACGCTCCGGAGCCGACTGTGGCCTTTGACACGGTCGGCCCCGGTGTTCATAACGTTTCGGCAGAGGAATCGGGTGGTACGGCCACGCGTGGTCGTCGCCTGGTGTCGCTGCGCACACATGGGCCCCGTCTTTTGACGGGGCTCGCTCTTTATGACCGTTTTATCTGGGGCTTACATCACATGGAATCCGCGCTTTCCGCTGTTTGGAAGAGCGCTGGCCCTCGTGCTGGAATGCCTGAACTGCCTATAAGTCAAAGACGTACTCAGTAGTACTGCGTACTCAATGGCGTACTGGGCTCTGAGACACTGCGGCACAACGTTGGTGCCCGCCGCCGAGAGGTTGTTGGTCGAGTGAGGCGAAGCAAGAACGGTCCCGAGCCGTCGGCGCGGGGCAACTTCACCCCGCCGCCGCGCGGAGCGGCGCCCGCCCCTGTGTCCGTACCGGAGCCTGCGGCCGCTCCCGCCTCGAGCGGCGGCCGTTTCTCCCCCCGTAACTGGCGGGTGCCCACCCGACTGAACGCGATCCTGCTCATACCCGTGGGCGTGGGTCTGGTCATGGGCGGCTTCCAGGTGAAGAACTCGATCGACACCTGGCAGGAGGCCCAGGACGCGGAGAACACCGCGCGTCTGGTCCGGGCCGCCCTGAGCTACAGCAACGCGGTCACCAACGAGCGTGACGTGACCGCCGCGCCGCTGCTGCTGGGCAAGGGCCAGAAGGACCCGACGGTCGTCGCGGCCCGCAAGGCCACGGACGACGCCGCGGACGCCTTCGACAAGGCCGCGCAGAACATGCCCGACCGGCCGGGCCTGGAGCGTCGCCTGGAGCGCTTCCGCAAGGTGGAGCCGGAACTCACCTCGCTGCGGGCCAAGGCCTACACCTCCAGCTTCAAGGGCGTGGGGACCGAAGAGGCCTACGTCGGCCTGGAGCACCCCCTTCTGGAGTTCTCCAACGAGCTCGGCCTGGGCACCGGCAACATCACCAGCTACGGCCGCTCGGTCTACGCCATCGCACTCGCCAAGGGCGCGCTCTCCCTGGAGCGCTCCATCGGCATGCACCTGCTGGTCGCCCCGGGCCCGGGCAAGGACAGCCTGGCCACCCAGCGCACCGCCCTCACCTCGTACGCCTACCTGGAGGGCATCGCCATCCAGGAGTACCAGGCCGGTGGCACCGACGAGGACATCGCGAAGCTCAACAAGTCCCTGGCGAAGGTGCAGACCGACGGGGCGGCCCTGGTCAAGCAGGCCGCCGCGAAGGCCGCGGCCGAGAACAAGACGTATGTGCCGCCGCCGTCCAACCCGGTCGACATGATCACGGCGATGTCGCAGCTGCAGAGCACAGACCCGTCCGCGCGCGCCGTCCTCGCCCAGAAGGGCATCACCGCGGAGAACTGGTGGGCCGGTACCACCCTCAAGTACGAGGCGTACCGCAAGCTCGAGGAGGACAAGGCCGACACCGCGGTGAGCGAGGCCTCCGACATCGCGGGCAACGCCAAGCGTGACGCGCTGATCACCGGTGCCATCGTCATCGTCGCCCTGCTGCTCGCGTTCATCCTGGCCGGCGCGGTCGCCCGCCAGATGTCCCGCTCGATGCGCCAGCTGCGCAACGCCGCCTTCGGCATCGCCGAGCAGCGTCTGCCGATGCTGGTCGACCAGCTCTCGCGCACCGACCCGGGCCGGGTCGACACCCGGGTCGCCCCGATCCCGATCCACACCAAGGACGAGATCGGCGAGGTCGCCCGCGCCTTCGACCAGGTCCACCGCGAGGCGGTGCGGCTCGCCTCCGAGCAGGCCCTGCTCCGCGGCAACATCAACGCGATCTTCACCAACCTCTCCCGGCGCAACCAGTCGCTGATCGAGGGCCAGCTGACCCTGATCACCGACCTGGAGAACAACGAGGCCGACCCGGACCAGCTGGAGAACCTCTTCCGACTGGACCACCTCGCGACCCGTATGCGCCGCAACGGCGAGAACCTCCTGGTCCTCGCCGGCGAGGAGCCCGGCCGCCGCTGGGACCAGCCGGTCCCGCTGGTCGACGTGCTGCGCGCCGCCTCCTCCGAGGTGGAGCAGTACGAGCGCATCGAGCTGTCCGGCGTCCCGGAGGCCGAGATCCACGGCCGCGCGGTCACCGACCTCGTCCACCTGCTGGCGGAGCTGCTGGAGAACGCGACGACGTTCTCCTCCCCGCAGACCAAGGTCCGTGTCACCGCGACCCGGCTGCCCGACGGCCGCATCATGATCGAGATCCACGACAAGGGCATCGGCCTCACCGCCGAGGACTTCGCGGACATCAACCACAAGCTCGCGAACCCGCCCACCGTGGACGCGGCGATCTCGCAGCGCATGGGCCTGTTCGTGGTCGGCCGGCTGTCCGACCGGCACGGCATCCGGGTCCAGCTGCGCCCCTCCGGCGAGCAGGCCGGCACCACCTCGCTGGTCATGCTGCCGGACGCGATCACCCACGGTGGTGGCGGCGAGCAGCAGATGAACCGCGACGAGTTCACCGTCTCGCAGATCATCCCGGAGCAGAACTTCCAGGGCGAGGACTTCAACACCGGCCTGCCGATGCGCACGGCCGCGGAACTCGGCTTCGACGACAGCCGCTACTCCGACGTCCCCGACGACATCCGCGAGCTCGACCCGGTCGGCCGCTCGCTGATGCGCGAGGAGCGCCGGGCCGCCCTGGAGGCCCAGAGCACCCAGGGTCACCCGGAGCAGGAGTCGCCGGAGACCTCGCCGTACGCGGACGCCTTCGACGCGCCGCAGGCCTACGACAACGGCCAGGGCGGCTACCCGGAGCAGCAGCGGACCGGCACCTTCGACCCGCGCCCGGCGTACGAGGAGCAGCAGCAGTCTCCGTACGAGGAGCAGCGCACCTCGTACGAGGAGCCGACCCAGCTGCCGTCGTACGAGGAGCCGTACTTCGCGCCGAACGGTTCGCAGCCGCAGAACGACCCGTTCTCGTCCAACGGGGGCTACCCCGAGCCGACGTATTCGGAGCCGGTCCAGGAGGAGCCCGCGGCCGCCCGTGCCGCCGGCCCGGACTCCTTCCCCGCCTTCGAGCAGCGCCGCTACCAGGACGACTGGCCGCAGCCCGACAGCTACCAGAACGGCTACCCGGACCAGTACGCTCCGGAAGCGGAACCTGCGCAGGCCGCTGACGCGGATGAGCACGAACGCGTAGGCTTCGACCGTCCGGGACCGGCCCCCTCCGCCGTCCACGAGCTGACCGACGCCGGGCTGCCCCGCCGCGGATCCTTCGCGAGCGGCACCAGCGGTTCGAACGGCACGCGGCACGTGAACCAGGAGCCGTCGGTTCCCGCTCCGGTTTCGGAGAACAATGGCGAGACCAGCAGCTGGCGTTCGGCGAACGACGAACGCTGGCAGCAGGCCGCGCAGTTGCGCAAGCCCAAGGCGGGCGGGGTCACCTCCTCCGGACTGCCGCGACGGGTGCCCAAGGCGAACCTGATCGAGGGAGCCGCCGAGAGCACCCCTCAGGGAGGCCCATCGGTCTCCCGCGCCCCGGAGGACGTCCGGGGCAGGCTGAGCAACCTGCGTCGGGGCGTCCAGCGCGGACGCAGCGCCGGCGCAGGCAGTGAAACGAACGGTCAGGGCTTCGGTTCTGACAGCACCTACAACCAGGAGCGTTAGTGTGAGCCCGATGAGCCAGGCGGCACAGAACCTGAACTGGTTGATCACCAACTTCGTGGACAACACCCCGGGGGTGTCCCACACGGTGGTGGTCTCCGCCGACGGACTCCTTCTGGCGATGTCCGAAGGGTTTCCGCGCGACCGCGCCGACCAGCTTGCGGCCGTCGCCTCCGGTCTGACCTCGCTGACCGCCGGTGCCTCGCGCATCTTCGAGGGCGGCAGCGTGAACCAGACGGTTGTGGAGATGGAGCGGGGATTCCTGTTCATCATGTCCATTTCCGACGGTTCCTCGCTCGCGGTACTCGCACACCCGGAGGCGGACATCGGCCTCATCGGGTACGAGATGGCCCTTCTGGTGGACCGTGCCGGTACGGTCCTTACTCCGGATCTCCGTGCGGAGCTCCAGGGCAGCCTGCTCAACTGACAGACAGACGGTGCGTTTTGGCGTCCCGGGGCCGTAAGGTTTCGGGACGCGGCTCCACAGGGATGGGTGCCCGGCACAGTCGGAGGAGGAGAAAGTGGCAACACCCCCAGGCGGTTCGAATTCGGGCAACTGGTCGTACGGCCCTGCCCAGGGCCACGGCGACGGTGCTCAGAACCCGAACCGTTACAACTTCCCCTCCGCCCCGAGCCCGCGGCATCAGCAGCCGTACGCGCCGCAGGGCCCCGGGCCGTCGCCGTACGACCAGCCGCCGGCGCCGCGTATCCAGCCCGTACAGCCGCAGCGACGCTCTCCTGAGCCGGCGCCCGCGGGGGCGTCGAACAATCCCCTGGTGCGTCCGTACGCCATGACCGGCGGCCGGACGCGCCCGCGCTACCAGCTCGCCATCGAGGCGCTGGTGCACACCACCGCGCAGCCGCACCAGATGCAGGGCCAGCTGCCCGAGCATCAGCGGATCTGCAACCTCTGCCGAGAAATCAAGTCGGTGGCGGAGATCTCCGCCCTGCTGACCATCCCTCTCGGCGTGGCCAGGATCCTCGTCGCCGACTTGGCGGAGGCGGGACTGGTCGCCATCCATCAGCCCGGCGGCGACGAGAACGCCGGCGGCCAGCCAGACGTGACACTGCTCGAAAGGGTGCTCAGTGGACTTCGCAAGCTCTAGCGGCGGTCCTTCCCGCTCCACCACCTCGGCGAAGATCGTGGTGGCGGGTGGCTTCGGCGTGGGCAAGACCACGTTCGTCGGGGCCGTTTCGGAGATCAACCCGCTGCGCACAGAGGCCGTCATGACGTCCGCTTCGGCAGGCATCGACGACCTCACCCACACCGGAGACAAGACGACCACCACGGTCGCCATGGACTTCGGCCGCATCACCCTGGACCAGGACCTGATCCTGTACCTCTTCGGTACGCCGGGTCAGGACCGCTTCTGGTTCATGTGGGACGACCTGGTCCGCGGTGCCATCGGGGCGATCGTCCTGGTGGACACCAGGCGCCTTGCCGACTGCTTCCCCGCGGTCGACTACTTCGAGAACTCCGGCCTGCCCTTCGTGATCGCCCTGAACGGGTTCGACGGTCAGCAGCCGTACAACCCGGACGAGGTGCGTGAGGCGCTGCAGATCGGCCCGGACACGCCGATCATCACGACGGACGCGCGGCATCGGGCGGACGCGAAGTCCGCGCTGATCACCTTGGTCGAGCACGCGCTGATGGCTCGGCTGCGGTAACCATCCCTGCAAAGGGGGCCCCTCCTCCGGGAGGGTACCGCCGTCACAACTGCCGCCGTTCAGCGTGCAGTTGCTCGGTGAGCCGGAGCCGGTGCCGTTGAAGCCGAAGGAGACGGAGGCGCCGGGGGC
>NZ_JBEXPK010000042.1:0-79210 GCF_040612015.1 Streptomyces sp. NPDC006476
GCCGGCAACCACGCGTCCCTGCGGCTGCACCACCCATCCCCCCAGACCGCACGACTCCTCGCCGACACCGGCTCCGATCGCGTGCTCCTGTGACGGCTGTGGGAGAGACATGGTGCACAGCGGTACGGAGAGCCACCTTTTCTGATCATGTGTGACATGCCGTTCTCTGGAGTAATGGGCTGTTCGGGGTGACCGGCCGCGTCACTCTGTGCGGGTTGATCACGGTCGTGTCAGGAGCCCGTGTGTCGGTGCGGGCGCGGGACTCGCGGCACGAGGTGAGCACGGACACGGTCATCGATGCTTTGACGACGCCGGTGCGGGGGTGCGGTTGTGACGGAAGGCGAGCGCCGACCTGACGAGGTCATGCTGGACCGGTCGGAAGGGTTCGGTGAGCGGCTGCTGGGGGTCCTGCTGGACCGAGCACACGAGATGCCGCCGCAGCTGATCGCCCCGCTGATCGCGGAAGAGGTGGCCAGGGTCGGCGGCCACGACGTCTCGATCCTGTTGCAGGACTACGGCCAGCTGGTGTTGGTGCCGCTGTCAGGTCGGCGGCTGATGGTCGGCGAGCCCGAGCCGATCGACGACTCTCCCGCCGGCACGGCCTTTCTGCAAGCGACCACTGTCGAGGTGCCGGGGGCCGACGGCGTCCGGATGTACCTGCCGTTGCTGGACGGCAGCGACCAGGTGGGCGTGATGGCCCTCACCCTGGACACCGTCGATGACAACGACCGGCGGCTGCTGCGCAGACTCGCCGGCCTGGTCGCCGACATGCTGGTCACCAAGCACAGCTACACCGATCAGTTCTTCCGCGCCCGGCGCCGTGAACCGATGAGCGTGGCCGCGGAGATCCAGTGGTCCCTGCTGCCACCGTTGGCAATGGCCGTCCCGCAGGTCGCGGTGGCCGGAATCCTGGAGCCCGCCTACGACGTAGCGGGAGACAGCTTCGACTACGCCCTCAACGAGGACATCCTGCACGTGGCCATGGTCGATGCGATGGGCCATGGCCTGGACGCAGCCACGATGGCGACCGTCGCCGTCGGGGCCTACCGGCACGCCAGACGTGCCGACATCGGTCTGTCCGAGATCTACGCGTTCATGGACCGGGCCATCGCCGAGCAGTTCGGGCCCGACCACTTCGTCACCGCCCAGATGATGCGTCTGAACATCGTGACGGGCCACCTGCAATGGGTCAACGCGGGCCACCCCGCACCGCTGCTGATCCGCGACCACCGGGTCGTCCGGCAACTGGCAGGCCCTACCACCCTGCCCGTCGGCTTCGGCGGTGAAGAGCCTCGGATCAGCGGGCAGATGCTCCAACGCGGCGACCGGGTGCTGTGCTTCACCGACGGCCTGATCGAAGAACACGAAGCCGGCGAAGAACAGTTCGGCGAAGAACAACTCATCCACTGGGTCAATCGCATCGAACACACAACGAAGGGGGTACGAGCGGTGGTGCGCTCACTCTCCCACGCTCTGAAGGAGCAACGGGGCGGCCGCACCACCGACGACGCGACCCTCTTCCTGATCGAATGGCGCGGGGGCGGCGCCGACCACCTCGTGCTCCTGGAGTGAGCCGACAACCGCCCGGCGAAGACAGGGCCGACGCCACAGGGACCCGCTGCCTGACTGCGTCCGCGTTTTTTGCGGCGTCGCATCGTGGTCCTTGTGACTGCGCTGGGCCTCCTCGCCGTCCGCTGGTCCCACCGCACCGGTCGCCGCCCCCTCCGATGACGAACGACACCCTCTACGCCGCGGAAGCACAGCCGCTGGGAGCCGTTTGGGAGCCCCGGCTCCCGCCTCCTGATCATCATGCGCGCTCGCCACCGAAGGCCGGGCCGGCGACGGGACGTACCCCCCGCGGCCCGGCCTCAAGGTGGCCGGTGGGGCCGTAGCTGAGGAGCGTTGCCGGCTCGCTCAGGCGGCCGGTGCTACTTGGCGGCCTGGGTGGTGATCTCCCAGGTGGTGTTGTCGCCGTGCTGCTGGGTCCAGAACAGCCGCCAGCCGTCGCGGAACAGTGTCGGCACCTTGGCGCCGAGGATGCCGTGCGTGCCCGGGTCGCCGTCGGAAGCGTGGATGCCGGTGATCTCGTTGTCACCGTCGTTCTGGATACCGCCGTTCACCGAGGACAGCATGTTGTCCAGGGTCGCCGAGGGGTCGCGGCCCTCGGCCAGGAAGCGCACCGGCTGGGCACCGCCCGAGTAGTCGGTGGTCGTGGCGAAGACGTACCCGGAGTCCAGGGCACTGCGCTGGGTGTGCACCGTGTCGCTGGCGTCCTCGACGAAGGCGACGTGCGTGCGGTCGAGGAAGGTGACGTTGTCGATGCCGGTGTGCGCCTGGTCTCCGGTGTAGAAGACGCTGAGCTTGCCGTTGTCGGAGCGGGGGTCGCTCTGGGTGAGCTTGTAGAGGGTGCCCCAGCCGCCGTAGCCGTCGTTGGCGGTGCTGGTGGTGTTGGTGTCGCCGGTGGCGTCGAAGTAGAACTCGCGGAAGTCCGTGCCCGGGCGGAACTGGCCGTTCTCCGGACGCTTGAACGGGGTGGCCTTGGCCGCCTTCGCCAGGGCGTTCGCGTCGAACGCCTTGCCGCTGGTGTCGGTCTTGGTGTCGTGGATGGTCACCCAGTGGGTGCTCAGGGCCGGGCCGTAGTTGGTCAGGTCCTTCTCGTCGTCGGTGAACGCTCCGCCGGTGGGGTGCGCGCTGTCGACGCCCTGGTACGCGATGGGCGAGCCGCTGCGGCGGGAGACCACCTGCAGAGCCTGGAGCCTGCCGCCCTTGGTGAGGTCGTGCTTGTCGTAGGGGATCAGCCGGTAGACGAAGCTGTTGGGGATCTTCGCCTTGGTGGCGACCGTGGCTCCGCCGCTGTCCTCGACCAGCCAGATGTTGCCGGCGGAGTCGTTCTGCACGCCCTCGTAGCCGGCCCGCCCGGTGACGGAGGAGATGTCCTCGACCTTCGAGTCGATGTCCGGGGTGGCCTGGAGCACGGCGCCCTCGGCCCCCTCCTCGGAGGTGAACAGCAGCCGCTTGGCCCAGGGGTCCCAGGTGGAGCCGTCGATGGCGGGAATACTCGTGCCGTCGGTCTCCTTGGTGGCCAGCAGGGTCACGCGGTGGGCCTGGTCGGCGTCGAGATTGACGCGGGTGATGTACCCGGCCTCGCCGCCCTCGTGGCCCTGGAAGAGGAAGTGCTTGCCGTACGGGTACGACGGGTCGGCGCCGTGCAGGCCGGACATCCGCAAGTAGGTGTTCTTGTCGGGCTCGGTCTTGCTCGCCTCGATCTTCACACCCGGGGCCTGCTTGACGGCGGGGTCGGGCAGCAGCGTGCCGTCGCCGAGGTAGCCGTAGTACGGGACCTGGCCGGTCGGGTTCTCCAGCGTCAGGGAACCCTGCGCCACGGGGTGCTCGGCGAGTCCGGGCGACAGGACGTTCGGGGCGGTGACGCCGCGGGCGTCGGTGACCGCCGGCACCGACGACCACGCCGCGACGCCACCACTGGCGTCGGCCGCACCGGCGGACAGCGCGAGGCCGATCCCGATCGCACCCGTCGCCACCGCTGTCGCGACGACGCTGACACGTCTCTTCTTGACCATGTGTGCACACCTTCCAGATGGGCGGGGGCACACAGTCAAAACACAGCCATCGTCACAGGATGGCTGGATCGGTGTCTCTCCGATTGCCGATTCGTGAACGTTGTGCGGTCTTGCCCGGTAAGGAAGGTCCGGCGGGATCTCGTGTCAGGCCGTCGGGTTCAGTACCACCCTCGTCGTGTTGTTCTTCGGCTTGGGGTCGAAGTTCGCGGACGTGTCCGAGTGGGGGTGGACCGTGACGTGGCCCGTTGCGTTGGGGACCAGGCGGTCGATGTGGAGTTTGAAGGGGAAGGCGACCTTCAGGTTCGGCTTGGCCCAGAGGGGGAGCGTGCAGGCGTAGTGGCCGATCGTCGGGTCGTCGCCGGACGTCGAGGTGAGGTGGCAAGTGCTGGGGACCGACGTGGCGGTCGTGCCTTCGGGGAGGTAGTAGTCGATCACCGCCACCGGGTCGCCCGAGGCGACGTTGCCGACCCAGGCCGGGCCGTGGTTGACGAAGCGGAATCCGGCGGTGACCGTGTCGCCGGCGGCGCCCGTCGCCACGGTGCCGTGGACGGCGAAGTCGGCCGTGTTGTCGGCGTTGATGTGCCAGGAGCGGCTGTTGTCCGAGGTGTCGAGGTCGGCGGTGTCGCCGGCCGGCTCGACCTCGTAGTCGAAGCGCTCGTACAGGGCGTGGCGGGTCAGGGTGAGGCGGAGGGGCTCGGCGAGGTCCACCGTCGCGCCCGGGGGCACCTCCGTGTTGAAGGAGCAGGTCGCGACCGTCATCGGCGTGTACTCGCCGTTCGGGTCCGGCTCCGTGTAGGTGCACTGCGGATAGCGGGTGGTGACGTCCAGGCCGTACGTGGCGTACATGTGCACCGTGAAGCCGTGTGCTGTCTCGTTGCCTGTGTTGGTCACGGCGAACGGCACGGTGAGCGTGGTTCCGGGTGCCACGTCGGTGACGTCCTGCTGCGCCGGGATGCCCAGGTCGGGGCCGGAGCCGACCGTGACGAAGGTTTCCGCCGAGCCCTCCGGCGCGGTGAGCGTGCCGTCGGGGCCGCCGGTCGCCGTGGCCGAGTACTCGATCGCGCCCTGTGCGCCGACCGCGGCGCCCGCCGCGGCCCGTACCCTCAGCTGCACCTGCGCGCTGTAGCGGGTCGGCACGTTCCCGGTGTCGCACACGGCGACGGTGCCCGCGTCGTTCGGGGTGCAGTTGTCGGGCCAGGACACGTCCGCGATCCCGGCGAGCCCGGAGACGTCGACCGTCAGCCGGCCGTCGGTCACGGTGAAGTCGCCGTTGTCGTGGTAGAGGCCGAGCGCCAGCGAACGGTACTGCGCCGTGCCGCCGTCCGGCGCGACGGTGACGGACTGATCGTACGGAGCCTGGATCCACAGCTGGTCGGACTGCGGTGTGTCGTCGGCGACCGCGACCCCGCTCCCCAGACCGGCGACGACCAGCGCGCCCGCGGCTGCGGCACACGCCCCGCGGCGCACCATGCGCCCGACGGAGACAGGACTCATGACATCCCCCAAGACATCCCCAGATGGGACAGAGACGGACTCACTCCGGCGCACTGAATCGGCGTCGGACGCGAATTGGACGGTTTGGAGAGGGAAAAGGTTGTCTGCGGAGATCGTTTTTTACCGTTCTCTTGAGAGACGTCACTCTCGTCTCAGGACCGGCTCCCCCGCCGACCTGATCGCCGCCTCCACCGCCCCCATGCGTTCCGCCAGCAGGCCCAGTGCCGCGACCGCGCGGGTGAGTGCGTCCGTGTCCGGGCCGCCGAGCGTCTGGGTGCGGATGTGGGTCTTCTTCAACTCCGCCCAGCGGTAGGCCTGTTCAGGCGTCAGAGTGCCTCGCAGTTCCGCCAGCTTGAGCAGGTTCGCCTCCGCGTCCGTCGTCAGGGTCTGCGCCTCGGCGCGGTAGTGGTCGTCCACGACGGCGGACAGCTCCTCGGTGTTCATGGAGGGGCGGATGCGCTGGGCGATGCGGTTGAGGTTGCGGTAGGAGCCCTGGAGGTGGAAGGGGGGTTCCGTGCGGGTCGTGGCGGGCCGGGTCGCCGAGGAGATGTACGTCGCGTTGACCGCCAGCACCGTGTCGCGGGCCGTCAGCACGTGGCGCAGGACCGCGAGGATCTGCGTCAGTTCCGCGGGGGCACAGGGGTGGGTGAGGCGGTCGGGGTGCGCCGTGGGGTCGTTCTCGGCCAGGCGGAGCAGAAGGTCGAGGTCCGCGCGGTCGCGGCCCGCGAGCGGGGACAGGACCGGGTTGGACGTCAGCGCGTTCTCGACGAAGCTGAGGGCGAAGGTCTTCTCCTTGCCCGTCAGTACGTCGCCCAGGTTCCACACGTCGGCCCGGTTGGCCAGCATGTCCGGGACGCGGAAGCCCGTGCCGGACTCGGTGTAGGGGTTGCCGGTCATGCAGACGGCGAAGCGTTTGCCGCGCAGGTCGTAGGTGCGGGGCTCGCCGGACCGGACGCCCTCCATCCGGCGCGTGCTGTCGCACAACGGGACGAATTTCTGGAGGAGTTCGGGGCTCGTGTGCTGGATGTCGTCGAGGTGGAGGAGGGTGTTGTTGCCCGCGGCCAGGGCGAAGTTGATCTTCTCGACCTCCTGGCGGGCGGCCGCGTTCGGGGCCTCGGCCGGGTCCAGGGACGTGACGGACCGGCCCAGCGCCGGGCCGTCGACCTTGACCATGAGCAGGCCCAGACGGTCGGCGACATACTCCATCAGCGTCGTCTTGCCGTAACCCGGCGGGGAGATGAGCAGGAGCAGGCCGCCGGTCGGGGGGCGGCCGTCGGGACCGGTCGTGCCCAGTTGCCCGGCCAGGCTCTCGCCGATCAGGGGCAGGTAGACCTCGTCCACCAGGCGGTTGCGGACGAACGTCGTCATGACCCGGGGGCGGTGGTCGTCCAGGCGGACGCGGGCGCGTTCGGCGGTCAGCAAGGCGGTGCGGCGGCGCTGGTAGGCGCGGTGGCCGGGGACCGACCGGGTTCTGAACTCCTCGGTGCGGTGCAGGAATTCGTCGACACGGAGGGCGAGGGTGCCGGCCGTGACGCGGGGATGGGTGCCCAGGAGGCCGGTGACCGTCTCCCGTACCGGGGCGTCGGACTCGTAGCGCGGCAGGTCGGGGCAGAGTTCCGCGGCCACCGCCTCCGCCAGGTCGCCGGCCGGCAGGTCGGCGTGTCCGCCGGCCGTGGCGTACGACGACAGCCATGCCTCCACCAGTTGGCGACGGGCGGTGAGGTCGGCGAGGGCGGTCAGGTCGTCGTCGTAGGCCGAAGTGCCCGCCGAGCGGCGGAACTTGTCCAGGAACTCGCGGGTGGTCGCGCTGATGACAAAGCCCTCGGGGCCCGTCGTCAGCTCCTCGAAGAGGTAACGCGCCGCGGCCTCGTCGCCCACCGCCGCCGTCCACTCGGTGTGGAAGGCAGCGGTCGCGGGGGTCGGGCCGAAGGTCTCCTGGGCCCGGGAGAGCGAGCGGGCTCGGCGGGTCCAGTCGGCGCGGGATTCCGGGGTGGTGCCGTGCGCCCAGAAGAGCTGGGCCGCGGCACGGGCGGCGGGCTGGTGGCGGAGCAGGCCGGCGGAGGCGTGCAGGCGGAGGAGGGTGGTGAGGATGGCGGTCGCGTCATGGTCGTGGACGCCGCGTTCGTAGCCCTCGTCGTACGACTCCTCGGCCGCGCGGCGGACCAGCGGTGCGAGGTCGGTGCCGGTCAGCGCGGTGGCACCGTGCTCGTGCAGGAGGCGGGCGGCGAGGTGTTCGGCGCGGTAGACCTCGGGGGATTCCGAGGGCAGCGGGCGGTCCCAGTAGGGGCGGGTGGCCGCGAAGTCGGGGTCGGTGACCGGGGCGCGGTAGTCGGTGCCGGTGATGGCGAGGGCCAGACCGTCGGTGCCGTCCGGGACCAGGGTGAGGGCCGGGGGCTCGGTGGTGACGGTGAAACGGTGGCTGCCCAGGCGCAGGGTGCGGCCGGCGTCGGCGTACAGGTCGCTGCGGTCGCGCAGGGCGCGGGCGGCCTCCTGGCGGGCGGCGGTGAGGCGTCCGGTCAGTTCCTCGGCGCGGGTGCGGTCGCCGAGGGCGCGCAGGGCGTCGGCGGTGCGCTGGACCTTGGTGACCATCAGGTCGGAGGCGAAGTACGCGCCGATCGCCTCGGCGTCGGGGAGGGTGGCGGCGCGGCGGGTCACCGTCTCCAGGACGCGGTGGGCCGAGACGGTCAACTGCTCGGCCCGGCGGGCTTGTTCGTCGGTGAGGGTCTGTTTGCGGGCGGCGAGGGTCTCGTGGATCTCGGTGCGCTTGTCGGCCAGTTGGGCGAGGAAGTCGTCGAAGTCCGCGAAACGGGCTTCCAGGTCCTCCAACTGGACCAGCAAGCGGGTGAGTTGTGTGTCGCAGGACTCCGGGTCGGGGGTCGCGGCGAGGGAGCCGGTTACCGACTGGGCGAGCAGCGCCAGCTCCGCGGCGAACTCCGCCCGGCCCTCGCTCCCCCGGAGTTCACGGCGGCGGGCGTCCAGCACCGCCCGGGCGCGGTTGACGCCGCCCAGCACCTCGGCGACTCGCTGAAGGACGGACGTACGGACCGTGGCGTCGGCGATGTCCAGGCCGGTCACGACGTCGGTGACCGTGCGCAGCTGCTCGGCCAGGTCGTCGAGGCGGGCCGCGAGGGGTGCCGCGCCGGCCGCTGTCGTGAGGGCCTCGGCCTCGGCGAGCAGGGCCTCGATGTCCGTGTGACAGCCGGCGAAGGCGTCCTCGCGGGCCAGCGCGGCGACCGCCCTCTGACCGAACCCGGCGAGGTCGGCCTCTACGTCGGCCGCGAGGGCGTCGATACGGGCGGTGTCCGCGTACCGCATCTCCTTCAGGGTGAGCAACCGGCCCTGTGCGCGACGGAGTTCGGTCAGCCCTCCGGCCCAGCCGGCGGCGTCGCGCGGAGCCTCGCCGCGCAGGCGGCGGACGAGGGCGGTGACCCGGTCGGCCGCCTCCGTCAGCGCGTCGGCGGCCCGGCGGGTCAGCTCCCGGACGGTCGCGAACTCGGCCAGCACCTGCTCGGCCGTGTCCCGTACGTCGTCCAACGGCGCGCGGAGATCGCCGAGTTCGGGGTCGCCGAGCCAGTGGTGGGTGTCGGCCGCCCGGACACAGGCGGCGACCAGCGCCTCGTACACCTCGGTCGTGGGGGTCATCTCGGCTGCCGCCGCCGTGAGGGACAGACAGTCGGAGATGCCCCGGACGAGGTCGGCGTTGCCGACGCGGGCCAGCGGGCCGGGGCCGGCGGGGCGGGCGGCGGCGTACGTGTCGGAGACGTACGGCGAGCTCCACAGCTGCACGGGGTGCACGCGCGCGGGCTCGTCCGAGTCGCCGCGCAGGACCACCAGCGCGCCGTCCTCGAACAAGGCCCAGCCGTGGCAGGGCAGTGGGGTCGCCACCTCCTGGCGGACCAGGTTGTACGACAGCAGCAGGCCGCGCCCGCTCACCCGCGCGTGGTACGCGAACAGGACGTCCTCGCCGTTCGGCGAGCGCACCGTCCGCTCGAACTCCAGATCACTGGAGTCCACGCCGTCGAAGGTCTTGTACGCGCCGGTGGCCAGGCAGTATCCGCCCGGGAAGACGATGCCCTGGTCCTCGGGCAGCCGACGGCAGGACCGGCCGATGCCGTCGAGGCGGACGACCGTCCTGGTCAACGTGTTGAAGACCAGGTGGCGGTGGGTGTCCTCCTTGTAGGGGCGCACGCGCAGCAGGATCAGGGCGCCCACGCGCGCGTAGGCGATCTCGGCGTCGGCGAGGGACTGCAACGGCTCGTCGACCGGCTCGCTGTGGACGCCCTCTGCGGTCTCGGTGTCGTTCTCGACCTTCACGGTGAGGGTGCCGCCGGAGGTGCCGACGAACACCGCGTCCTGAACGGAGACATGCGGGTGGCGGCCGAGGACGTGGTCCTCGCGGGTCGTCTCCGTCCAGGTGAAGTCATGGGCGGGCGGCAGGACATGGTCGCGTTCGCCGCGCGCGTCGAGGAAGGAGACCCGGCCGTCGGTGGCGAGCGCCCAGCGCAGGACCCGGATGTCGTCCGCCTGCTCGCCGATGCGGAACACGGCGAGCAACCTGCCCTCCGCGTGCCGCAGTTGGAGCAGCCGCGCGTCCCGGTAGTAGCGGTGCAGCTCGGTGAACTCCCGTACGAAGGCCGGGTCGTCGAGCAGTCCCGGCACCGCGTTCTCGGGCAGGCGGTTCAGGTCGCGGTCGTAGAGGGCGAGGACGTCGGCGACCGTCGTCTCCGGCGTGTGGCCGGGGGGCGGGGCGCAGCCGAGGAGCAGGGCGTCCCCCACGGCGACGAGGTCGCGGGGCAGCCGGCTCTGCTCGGTGCCCAGAGCGGCGGTGCCGGTGAGCTCCAGGCGGGTGGAGCCGAACTCCTCGATCCGCCGTGCGTTCAACACCTCGGCCCGGCGGCCGAGTTCGGCCGCCCGGTCGGCGAGTCGGTCGCGCAGGATTTCGTACGTGCCGTCGCGCGGACCGTCCGGCGACACGGCCGCCGTACGGGTACTGCCGGCTTTGTTGATGGTGCCGGTGACACCGGTGTCCTGGCCGGTGGTCATGGATGCCTCTCAACGGGTCGGAAAGGGCCCGGAGCCGCCGTCCCCTGTGCGGCGGCTCCGGAACCGTCGGCGGATCGGAGCCCGGCGCGGGCCGTCAGGCCCTGACGCTGCCGTTCAGAGCGGCCAGCGGAGTGTCCGCCAGACCCAACTCCCCTGCCCGGTCAAGCAGTTGCCGCAGCGCTCCGGCCTCCGAGCCGCCCGTCTTCATGAGCTTCATCAGCAGGGCCGAGACGGTGAGGTTCTGTACGTCGGCCGTGGAGACCGAGCCCAAAACGCCGGCCAGGTCGTCGGTGAAGCTGCCGGTGCCGTCCAGCCAGGGCCGGGCGAGCGCCTGTGCCGTCTCGGAGTTGCGCACGAAGCCGTCGACGCCCTTGCCGAGCCCGACCGCGGAGACCAGCCGGTCGAAGAAGACGGAGTCCCCGCCGACGATGTCGATGTCGGCGTGCTCCAGGCCCGTCGCCAGGACCGTGGCCTGCGCCTCGGCGACCTGCCGCTGCACGTCGAGGCCGGCCAGCCGGACCTCCTTCTCCGCCTGGAGCCGCAGCCGATACTCCTCGTGCCCGCGCGAGGCGTCGTCCAGCGCGGCCATCGCCGCCGCCTTCTCGGTCAGGCCCTCCGCCTCCGCCTTCAGCTTCTCGCCGATCGCCGTCGCCTCGGCCAGCGCCTTGGCCCGCGCGCCCTCCGCCTCGGCCCGCAGCAGCGCCCCGGTGCCCTCCGCCTCCGCGCGCATCCGCGCCTCGGTGGCCACGGCCTGAGCGCGCCCGGCCTTCTCGGTGACCTCGGCCTCCTTGTCGCGGACCTGCACGGCCGCGAGCCCCTCGGCGGCGGCCTCCGCCTGCACGCCCTCCGCGAGCCGCAGCTTGGCCCGGGCGTCTAGGTCGGCCGACTTCAACCGGGCCTCGGCGAGGGTGAGTTGCTCGGCCGCCCGGTGTTTGGCCGCGGACTCGGCCGCCTCGGCGGCCTTGATGTCCTTGACGAGCTTCTCCTGCGCCTCGGCCTCCGCGGCGATGATCACCGACTGCCGCTCCCGCTCGGCCTCCTCGACCACGCGCAGTTTCTTGATGGCCTCCTCCTGCTCGGCCACCGTACGGTCCACCGCGATCCGCTCCCGGACCACGTCCGCGACCTCGCGGCGTTCGGCCTCGACCTCCTTGTCCTTGGCGATCTGCGACAGCGAGGTCTCCCGTTCACGGGCGATGACCTCCAGCAGCCGGTCCTTCTCGATGCGCTCGTTCTCCACGGCGATGACCCGCTCGCGGTTCTTCTGCGCGACGGCGATCTCGCGGGCCTGGTTCTCGCGCTGGACGCCGAGTTGCTCCTCGGTGCGCAGGAACGCGGTCTGCGCGCCCAGGCGTTCCTCCTCCTGCACCTTCGCGGTGACGGCCTCCTCCTTGGCCCGCAGCGTCTCGACCTCTCTGCGCTGCCTGATCTCGGCCTCGGCCTGCCGGCGCTCCAGCTCCAGGATGGTCTCCCGGGCCTCCACGTCCTGCCGGGTGATCTCCTTCTGCTCGGTGCGCTGGTACTCGTTGGTGCGCACGTGCTCGAGGGTCGTCAGCTCGGTGATCTTCCGGATGCCCTGCGCGTCCAGGATGTTCGCCGCGTCCAGCTGGGTCAGCGGCGTCTGCTCCAGGAAGTCGATGGCGGCGTCGTCGAGGTGGTAGCCGTTGAGGTCGGTGCCGATGACCTGGATGATCCGGTCCCGGAACTCCTCGCGCTTGGTGTAGAGGTCGACGAAGTCCAGCTGTTTGCCGACCGTCTTGAGGGCCTCGGAGAACTTCGCGGCGAAGAAGTCCTGGATCGCCGCCGGGTCGCTCGCGGTGTGCGTGCCGATGGCCTGGGCGACCTTGATGACGTCCTCGACGGTCTTGTTGACCCGCACGAAGAAGCTGATGTGGATGTCGGCGCGGATGTTGTCCCGGCAGATCAGGCCCTCGCGGCCGGTGCGGCGGATCTCGATGGTCTTCACCGAGATGTCCATGTACTCGGCCTTGTGCACCACCGGCAGCACGACCGCCCCGGTGAAGGTGACGTCCACCTTCTTCGTCTTGGAGATGATCAGCGCCCGGCCCTGCTCCACCTTGCGGAACAGTCGGCCGACCACCAGCAACAGGGTGAGCGCGATGAGCAGCACGACGGCGACGAGCACGCCGATGCCCACGGAGATGGCGTTCATGACATGAGCCTCTTGGGTCCTGTGGAGGAGAGAAGGGTGAAGCGCGGCGGTGCCGGTGTTCAGCCGGAGTCGGGGCGCGGGTCGAGCGCGCTGTCGTAGGGCGCGACCCAGAAGAACTCGCCCACGTCGTCGTAGGCGTAGAGCAGGGCGGTGCTGCCGCTGGTGAGGGCGTTGCCCACGCGCCTGGCGTCCTCGCCCGTCTGGCGCACCTGGACCACCGCGCTGGAGCCGTCCGCCGCCCGGACCTCGGCCTGTCCGAAGGTGCCGTCCACCCGTCCCGTGCGGACGGTGCAGACCAGGCCGACGAAGTCCTGCCGGGAGGGGCCGGGCGTGTCGGGGAAGAGGTGACGCAGGGGCCGTACCAGCAGCCGGGTCGTCCACCAGGCGGCGACCACCGCGCCGGCCAGGACCGCGGCCCTGGCAGCGGCGCGGGCGAGCCCGTTCGGCGCGAGCGGATCGAGCAGCACCGTCGCGCTCAGGCTGACGAACCAGGCGATCGCGGTGAGCAGCGAGAAGGCGACCGTCACCGGTACGCCGCCCATCCCCCAGGCCTCGACGTTCCGGTGCCCGTGGAAGCCGTGGTGGTCGGCCGCCCCGAGGGCCGCCAGCAGCCAGAAGACGACGACCACGGCGAGGGCCGAGGTGAACAGGATGGTGGGAAACCCCGCGGCGGCCGCGAGAAACGCCCGCATGATCCCGACCCCCCGTCCAGGGTCCCGATGCCGAAGTCCGGCACCGGGACCGCCCGTTGTGCTCCCCTGGCGCTCATGGTGCGCGCGTCGCGCGCCCCCGCGCATTGCCGGTTTCCGGCAGTGTTCACTAGGGTTTCGATGCCGGGCAGGCGCTAAGAAAGCGTTACCGGCGCGTCAGGAAAACGGGGGACGAAGTGGCGGAGCACGCGATACCCGACCACTATCTGGACGGGTATGCCCAACTGCTGGCCGACGTCTCCGCGAGCGGCCGGCGGCTGACCCGGGACGAGCTGGAGGCCCGGCGGGCTCTCGGCGAACAGGCCGCGGAGGCCGGACACGGGCTGCGCGCCCTGGTCAACGCCCACCTCGCCGCCACCCGCGCCGCCTGGCCCCGCAACCCCGGCTCGGCCGACAGCATCCTGGCCGCCGTACAACAGGTCGTCGACGCCTTCGCCGAAGGCTACGAACGCGCCCAACTGCTCGCCGTGCGGCGGGAGGAGGCGGCCCGCCGCGAGTTCATCGACGACCTCCTCTACGGCCGCAGCGACCTGGGCCGGCTCGCCGAGCGCGCCGAACGCTTCGGCCTGCGCCTCTCGCACACCCACGCCGTCGCGGTGGCCGAGGGCCCGACGGCGTACGACGAGGCGGCGCCGGTCCCCCGCCGCGTGGAACGCTCCCTCAACTCCCGCTTCGGCGAGCGCAACATCCTGTTCACCACCAAGGACGGCCGGATGCTGTGCGTCGCGCCCGGCGACCAGGACGAGATCATCACCCACTTCGCGCGGCAGGCGTACGCCGCCACCGACGGCGGCCGGGTCGCCGTCGGCCGGGCGCAGCACGGGGTCGGCGGGATCGTCCAGTCCTACGAGGAGGCCCTCAACACCCTCGAACTGGCCCAGCGGCTCGACCTGGAGGACCCGGTGCTGTACGCCGCGGACCTGCTCGTCTACCCCGTCCTCACCCGCGACCGGCAGGCCATGGCCGACCTGGTCCAGGACGCCCTGGGCCCCCTCACCACCGCCCGCGGCGGCGCCGAGCCCCTGCTCGCCACCCTCAGCGCCTACTTCGACTCCGGCTGCGTGGCCGCGGAGGCCGCGCGCCGTCTGTCGCTGAGCGTGCGGGCGCTGACGTACAGGCTCGAACGCATCCACAAACTCACCGGCGCCGACCCGGCCGACCCCGCGCACCGGTACATGCTGCAGACGGCGGTGATCGGTGCGCGGCTGCTGGGGTGGCCGGGCCAGGAGCTGTGAGCGCGGCTACTGGTTCCAGCTCTCGTCGTACGGGTCCGACGGCGTCGGTACCGGTTTGGCCGACGTGATCTTCAAGTACGGGATCGGGCGGTTGTTCACCGGGTCCTTGATCTGCTGGGTGGTGTAAGTGCCGGTCACCTCCAGCCACTTGTCCGGCTCCAGGACCGGCGGGACCTTGCCGGTCAGGGCGATCTTGACCGGCTGGGCGTCCGCGGCGCAGCAGTTGAGGGCCATGCGGACCAGGTAGGGGGCGCCCGCGTGGTCCAGGGCGACGAAGCCGGTCACATGGATCTGGCGGCCGGCTATGGAGCGTCCGTGGTCGTAGACGGCGCGGCCCGCGTAGTCGACCACGGTGAGGTTCAGCGGGCCGGTCGCGGGCAGCTTGTTGTAGCCGTACGGCTGCTGCAGGGCCGTACCGGTGCGCATCGCGCTGTACGAGCCGAGGGCCGGCGGGGCGACGAGGATGAGGGCGAGGAGGGGGAGGACCAGGAGCCAGGAGATGCGCGGTTCGCGGTGCGTGTGCTCGTGGTCGTGGGCGTCTTCCGGCGTGTGCTCATGGTCATCGCCGTGGTCGTGGGTTTCCGTTGCCTTGGGCTTGCGGCCCCGCCACTCGTACCAGACCGTCGCCAGCGAGGCGAGGATCAGGATCGCTCCCGACGCCAGCAGCAGGGGTTGCAGGCCCGCCTTGACGTAGCGCAGATAGAGGTTGGTGAGGCCGGCGTGGAGCAGGGCCGCGCCGGTCAGGAACAGGATCGCCGCCTGGGCCTGCCGGTTCACAGGAGCACCGCCCCGGTCAGGACCGCGCCGACGATCGCCAGGGCGAAGGTGGCGGGCGCGAACCGCAGGGCGAAGCCGCGGCCGAAGGTGCCGGCCTGCATCGCGAACAGCTTGAGGTCGATCATCGGTCCCACCACCAGGAACGCGAGTTTGGCCGTCAGGGAGAACTGGGTCAGCGAGGCCGCCACGAACGCGTCCGCCTCCGAGCAGATCGACAGCAGCACGGCGAGGACGGCGAGGGCGAGGATCGCGACCAGGGGGTTCTCCGCGGCCGTGCGCAGCCAGCTCGCCGGGGCCAGTGCCTTCAGCGTCGCCGCGGCCATCGCGCCGACGACCAGGAAGCCGCCCGCGTGCATCACGTCGTGCCGCACCGAGTTCCAGAAGGCGGCGCCCTTGCTGGGGCCCTCGTAGTGCGAACGCTCCGGTGTGCGCAGCCAGTCCGTGCGGCCGAGGCGCTGCCACAACCAGCCCATCACGCAGGACACCAGCAGGCTGGCGAGGAACCGGGCGAGGACCATCTCGGGGTTGCGGGGGAAGGCCACCGCGGTCGCCGTCAGCACGATCGGGTTGATCGCCGGGGCGGAGAGCAGGAAGGCGAGCGCCGCGGCCGGGGTCACGCCCCTGCGTACCAGCGCTCCGGCCACCGGGACCGACGCGCACTCGCAGCCCGGCAGCATGGCACCCGCCATTCCGGCCACCGGCACCGCCAGCGCCGGGCGGCTCGGCAGCGCGCGGGCGAAGAACGACGCCGGCACGAACACCGCGATCGCCGCCGAGAGCAGCACACCGAGCACCAGGAAGGGCAGCGCCTGCACCAGCACGGCCACGAACACCGTCATCCAGCTCTGCATCACCGGCGCGGACAGCGCCCCACGGATGGGGCCCTGCAACAGCACCACGGAGAGCAGCAGCAGCGTGAGGACCAGGGGCGACTTCGAGTCGGCGGGCTTCGCGTCAGCGGCCTTTGCGTCGGGCGACTGCGCGTCGGCGGGCTTCGTGTCCGGTGACTTCGGGTCGGCGAGTCGCTCGTCCGCAGAGCTCGCACCCCCAGGCCTCGCGTCCGCGGGCCGCGCGTCCGGTGACTTCGGATCGAACGGCTTCGGGTCGGCGGGCTTCGGCCGCGTCTGTGTCGGTGGAGCCGGGGCGTGGCTGTTCGGCCCTCTGGGGGCTTCTTCGGTGATGGCCACGGGCGAGGTACCTCCGGTGCTGCGGCAGGGCGCTGGTTCCCTCCCCTTCACTACGGGGGGAGGACGGTGAACGTTCAGTGGCTGCTGGAACCACCTGTCTCTTTGGGGCAGTCTTTGACCTCGTGGGGAGCGTTCCGAGTCAAGGTGTGCCGAGTGGTGATCCCTCCGGGCACATGGTGGTGTGCGGCGACGACGGCCTGGCACACCGCCTGGCCGCCGAACTGCGCGGTGTGTACGGCGAACAGGTCACGCTCGTCGTGCCGCCCTCCGAGCGGAGTGTGCGCCCGCCGGTGGTGGGGCGGGCCCGGGCGACCACGGCGGCGCTGCTCGACCGGGTGAGCGCGGCGGTCAACCGCGCGGGCGGCAACGGTGAGCCCGTCGCCGGCGCCCCCGTCATGGAGGCCCCCGAGCCGAACGAGGCGGTGCTCGCCGCCGCCGGCGTCGAACGGGCCGCCGCGCTGGCGCTCGTGTACGACGACGACGAGACCAACATCCGCGCCGCGCTCACCGCCCGCCGTCTCAACCCCCGGCTGCGGCTCGTGCTGCGCCTGTACAACCGACGGCTCGGCCAGCACATCGAGGAACTCCTCGACCAGGCGGCCGCGTTGGCCGCGGGCGACGGCGACGGAGCCGGCGTCGACGCCTCCACGACCGTGCTCTCCGACGCCGACACGGCCGCGCCGGCGCTGGTCGCCACCGCCGTCGCCGGCACCAGCAAGGTCGTACAGACGGACGGGCTGCTGCTGCGGGCGGTGGAGCGGACGCCGCGGCCGGGGCAGGTGGCCGAGCCGGGGCTGGCCACGCTCGCGGTGCTGTCCCCGACCGGCAACGGCTCGGGCGTCCCGGAGGGCTCCGGACCCGGCGACGAGGGGCCGTCCCTGCTGCCCGACGCGGAGGCGGTGCGCGGCGCGACCGGGCGCGGGACGGTCGTCCTGGAACAGGTCTCCTACGCCGGCCCCTCGCTGCCGCCGGCGCGCGGTGCCGTGCCGTTCGCCTCGCTGTTCTCGCGCCGGCTGCGGTGGTCGCTGGCCGGGATGGTCGCCTGCGTGGTCGCGCTCGCGGTCGCCCTGTGGCTGGTGACCGGGATCCATCCGCTGAAGGCCTTCTATCTGACGCTGCTCGATCTGTTCGCCATCGACGACCCGGCCATCGGCGCCTCCGTGGGGAGACAGATTCTCCAACTCCTCTCCGGACTGGTCGGGTTGCTGCTGCTGCCGGTGCTGCTGGCCGCGGTGCTCGAGGCGCTGGGCACCTTCCGGAGCGCCTCCGCGCTGCGCAAGCCGCCTCGGGGGATGGGCGGTCATGTCGTCCTCCTCGGGCTCGGCAAGATCGGTACGCGCGTGTTGACGCGGCTGCGGGAACTGAGCATCCCCGTGGTCTGCGTGGAGTCCGATCCCGAGGCGCGGGGGCTGGCCACGGCCCGGCGGCTGCGGGTGCCGGTGGTGCTCGGGGACGTCACACAGGAGGGGGTGCTGGAGGCCGCGAAGATCCATCGGGCGCATGCGCTGCTCGCGGTGACCAGCGCCGACACGACGAATCTGGAGGCCGCGCTGTACGCGCGGTCCGTGCGGCCGGATCTGCGGGTGGTGCTGCGGCTGTACGACGACGACTTCTCCACGGCCGTGTACCGGACGCTCAGGGCCGCCCATCCCCGGGCGTCCACCCGGAGCCGGAGCGTGTCGCACCTGGCGGCTCCCGCGTTCGCCGGGGCGATGATGGGGCGGCAGATCCTGGGCGCCATTCCGGTGGAGCGGCGGGTGCTGCTGTTCGCCGCGGTGGAGGTGGCCGGGCATCCACAGCTGGAGGGGAAGACCGTCGCGGAGGCGTTCCGGGCGGGTTCCTGGCGAGTGCTGGCGCTGGACACGGGTGCTTCCGCCGGGCGGCGGGAGGAGTCGGCCGCGGAGGAGGCGTACGAGGACGGGCGGAACTCGGGGCTGGTGTGGGACCTGCCCGACGCGTATGTGCTCAGCGGGACGGACCGGGTGGTCCTCGCGGCCACGCGGCGGGGGTTGGCGGAACTGCTGGGCCGCCGTCCCCCGGAGCGAGCGGTGCCGGGGGCCACCGCCCCCGGACGCCCGCTCCGGCCGTGAACGGACCTCGTCCTCGACCGCCGGCCGGGCCGACAGCACCGCCCGGGGCCGCGAACCTCCCGTCAGCCCAGGTGCCGGTCCGCGAAGTCCAGCTCCAGGCGGACCTGTTTGATCCGTTCGTCCACCACCAGTGAGCCGTGCCCGGCGTCGTAGCGGTACACCTCGTGGGTCGCCCCTCTGGCCTCCAGGCGTTTGACGTAGTTCTCGATCTGGCGGATGGGGCAGCGCGGGTCGTTGACGCCGGCCGAGATGTAGACCGGGGCCGTGACCTTGTCGACGTAGGTGATCGGGGAGGACGCCTCGAAGCGGTCGGGGACCTCCTCCGGGGTGCCGCCCAGGAGGGTTCTGTCCATGGCCTTCAGCGCCTCCATCTCGTCGTGGTACGCCGTGACGTAGTCGGCGACGGGGACCGCCGCGATGCCCAGCGTCCACGCGTCCGGCTGGGTGCCGAGGCCGAGGAGGGTGAGGTAGCCGCCCCAGGAACCGCCGGTGAGGATCAGCCGGGCGGGGTCGGCGAGGCCCGAGGTCACCGCCCATTCGCGGACCGCCGCGATGTCCTCCAGCTCGATCAGACCGACGCGGTGCTTGAGGGCGTCCGTCCAGGCGCGGCCGTAGCCGGTCGAGCCGCGGTAGTTGACCCGGACCACCGCGTAGCCGTGGTCGACCCAGGCCGCCGGGCCCGCCGCGAAGGAGTCGCTGTCGTGCCAGGTGGGACCGCCGTGGATGTCGAACACCGTGGGCAGGGGGCCGGTGGCGCCCGCCGGCTTCTGCACGAGGGCGTGGATGCGGCCGCCCGGGCCCTCCACCCACACGTCCTCCACCGGGACCGAGCCGGGGGACTTCATGCCGGGCGGGTCGAGGACGACCTCGCCCGTGGTGGAGCGGACCGCCGACGGCTCGGCGGCCGAGGACCACAGGTACTCCACGGCGCCGTCGGGGCGGGCCGTCGCACCGGAGACCGTGCCGGGCGGGGTCGGGATCCGCTCCAGGGAGCGGCCGGCCAGGTCGTACCGGAAGAGTTCACTGCGCGCCTCGAAGCTGTGGGCGATGAGCAGGCCCGTGCCGTCCGGGTACCACTCGGCGCTGACGTCGCCGGGCAGGTCCAGGGCGAGGTCGGTCTCCTCGCCGGTGGTCACGTCCCACACCGCCGGCTCCCAGCGGCCCCGGCGCTGGTGTCCGACGAGCAGGCGGGTGTCGCCCTCGACGGGGGCGAAGCCGAGGACCTCCAGGCCGAGCTCCTCGGTGCCGCCGCGGGTGTCGTCGAGCTCGGCGACGGCCGTGCCGTCGGGGCGCAGGACGCGCAGCGCGGAGTGCATCGCGTCTCCGTGCTCGGTGTGCTCGATCGCGATCAGCGAGCCGTCGTGGGAGAGGTCGCCGACGCCCGCGGACTCGCGGTGGCGGTAGATCTCCACGGGGTCCTCGCCGGTGCGCACCAGGTGGATCGTCGTGCCGTCCTCATCCGTGGAGCGGCCCACGACGGCGGTGCGGCCGTCCCGGCCCAGGGCCAGGCCCGCCGGGTAGGAGGCGTCCAGGCCCGGCGCGGCGGGTTCGTCCGCGCCGCCCGTGAAGGGCTGTCTGCGCCAGACGCCGAACTCGTCGCCGTCCTTGTCGTCGAACCACCAGATCCAGGCGCCGTCCGGGGAGAGCACGCCGTCCGTCGTACCGTTCGGCCGGTCGGTGACCTGGCGCTGGACACCGGTCGAGCGGTCCCAGGCGTACAGCTCGTAGGTCCCCGTCGCGTTCGACACGAACAGGGAGCGGTCCGGTGCGTCCTCCGCCCAGTCGGGCAGCGACACCCGCGGCGCCCGGAAGCGCTTCTCCCAGTCCGGCATGTTCTCGTTTTGTACCTGATCCGGCGCGTCGGACCCGTTGCTCTCAGTCATGGCCCCATAGTGCCCGTCCTCGCCGACAATTCGCTGGCCCGGGACCCAGGCTGTGGATAACTTCTACCCGTCACTTACCGAACACCCGTCCAAGCAGGTCAGAAAGGCGCGATCATGTCCTCCACCGTCCCCGCCGAGGTCCCCTCCGACTGGCGTGAGACAAACCGCGCCAACTGGGACGAGAGGGTCCCGCTGCATGCCGCCGGCGACTTCTACGACCTCGACGCTTTCCGGGCCGGCAAGGAGGCCCTGCGCTCCTTCGAACTGGCCGAGGTCGGCGATGTGACCGGCAGGACCCTGCTCCATCTGCAGTGCCACATCGGCACCGACACCCTCTCCTGGGCCCGGCACGGCGCGGCCCGCGTCGTCGGCCTCGACTTCTCCGCACCGGCCGTCGAGGTGGCCCGGGACCTCGCCGCCGGCCTCGGGTTCGGGCCGGAGCGGGCGGAGTTCGTGGCGGCGGACGTGTACGACGCGGCGAGCGCGGTGCCGGAGCCGTCGTACGACATCGTCTACACCGGGGTCGGAGCGTTGTGCTGGCTGCCCGACATCCGGCGGTGGGCCGAGACGGCGGCCGCGCTGGTCGCGCCCGGCGGGTTCCTGTATCTCTGCGAGTTCCATCCGCTCACCGACGTCCTCGACGACGAGACCGGTTCGCGGGTGGTGCGGGACTACTTCGACCGGGCCGCGCAGGTGTACGACTACCCCGGCACGTACGCGGCGGACAGCACCGACACCGTCCACAACCGGACCGTGGAGTGGCAGCACCCGCTCGGCGAGGTCGTCTCCGCCCTGGCCGCGACGGGGCTGCGCATCGAGTTCCTGCACGAGCACGACGTCTCCGTCTTCCAGCGCTTCGAGGCGTTCGAGCGCCACGACGACGGCTACTACCGCTTCCCGCCGAGCCGCCCGGGCATCCCGCTGATGTACTCGCTGAAGGCGCGCAGAGACTGATTGTCAGTGGCGGCGTGCACACTCTTCGACATGACCGATCTGCGCAAAACAGTCGAGAGGTTCTGGGCCGCCGCCGAGGCCCGGGACTGGGACGCCTTCGCGGGCACGCTCGCCGAGGACGTCGTCTACACCCTGCCGCAGACCCGCGAGAGGATCAGCGGCCGGGAGCGGTACGTGCGGTTCAACCGGGAGTATCCGGGTGACTGGCATCTGCGGATCGAGCGCCTGGTCGCCGAGCCGGGGCAGGTGGTCAGCTGGACGCACTTCGCGGTGGGACTGGAGGAGATGTACGGCATCTCCTTCTTCACCGGGGACGAGGACGGCCGAATATCCGCGATCACCGACTTCTGGCCGGAGCCGTACGAGCCTCCGGCCGGACGGGACCACCTCACCGAGCGCTACTGAACCCCCCTGCCCGGCTCACCGGAACGGCACCGTACCGTTGAAGGCGTGTACCGGTTTCTGCTGACGCCCCGGTGGTGGGGGATCAACGTCTTCGTGCTGCTCGCCATCCCCTTCTGCATCTTCATGGGGTCCTGGCAGCTGAGCCGGTTCGAGGGCCGGGTGCAGGACCACCGCGAGGCGACCGAGCGGGTCACGACGGACCGGCACGAGGCGGCCCGGCCGCTGCGCGAGCTGCTGCCGGTGAACAAGGCGACCTCCGGCAAGCAGGCCACCGCGACCGGCCGGTACGACAAGCAACTGCTCGTCCCGGACCGCCAACTGGACGGCAAGCAGGGCTTCTACGTGCTGACACTGCTGCGGATCGACGGCGGCGAGGCGCTGCCCGTGGTCCGCGGCTGGCTGCCGGGCGCCGCCGATCCGGCGAAGGCACCCGCCGCACCCACCGGCGAGGTCACCGTCACCGGCGCGCTGCAGGCCTCCGAGACACCGGGCGACAACGGCGTCAGCGCGCAGGGCGGGCTGCCGGCCGGGCAGACCGCGGCGATCAGCGCGGCCTCGCTGGTGAACCTGGTGCCGTACGGCGTGGAGGACGCCTGGATCACGCTCGACAAGGCCGACTCCGGGATGAGGGCCGTGCCCGCGACGGCGCCGCCGGACTCCGGTCTCGACCTCAAGGCCTTCCAGAACCTCGGCTACACCGGCGAGTGGTTCGTCTTCGCCGGCTTCGTCGTCTTCATGTGGTTCCGTCTGCTGCGCCGCGAGATCGAGTTCGCCCGGGACGCGCGGATGGGTCTGGTCCCCGAGGAGGAGACCGTGTCCCAGGCCAGCCCGTCCGGCGTCTGACAGCCAGGCGTCCGACGGCCAGGCGTCAGGACCCGGCCAGCAGCCCGGTGTAGTACACGGCACCCGCGCACGCGCCGGACACCGTCGCCGAGACCGTCGGCGAGCCCGCCTCCGTGGTGTGTGAGATGACGACGGACCCGTCCGCCGTGCCACCGTCCTCGGTGAACATCTGGGTCGTCACCCCGCTGTCCGTGCCACTGGACGCGGAGCCGGAGGTGGTGCCCGCATCCGGTGTGGGCGTGGGGCTCGCGGTGGAACCGCCGTCCGTGGTGCCGCCGTTGCCCGTGCCGGTGGTGGGACAGGTCTCCGTGGGCACCCAGGCGAACTTCACCTCGTAGGAGGCCCCCGGCGCGAGCAGCAGCGAGGTGACCTCGGTCGCGGGGTCGGGCAGCGCGGCCGCCGCGTCCCCGGAGACATGCCGGGCCGTGGTGATCTTCGTGGCGTCGGCCGCGCCCTGGGCGAGCGTGCTCACCGAGCCGGGGCCGCCGACGGTGCAGGAGGCGGAGGAGACGTTGACGACGCGGAAGGTGCCGTACACCGCGCCGGTGGAGTCGGGCGCGGCGGTCGTCCCGGTGGCCGAGCCCAGCTGGGCCGCGGTGCACACCGCGGCGGACGCGCTGGTGGACGACGGGCCGGTGCCGGAGCTGCCGCCCGTGCCGGCGCCGTTGTTCTTGCCCTTGCCGTCGCCCTTCGTGTCGCCCTTGCCGTGGCCCGGGGAGGTCCCGGAGCCGCCGCCCGCGGTGCTCTCACTGCCGTCCGCGTTCTTCCCCTGACTCACCCCGCCCTGCGCCTGGGAGGCCTGGCCGGCGACGGAGGGGTTGACGTCGGAGCCGGTGGAGTTGGAGACGTGCACCAGGGCCGGCACGGCGGTGCCGATGAACAGGGCCGCCGCGGCCATGCCGACCATGGCCTGCCGCTTGCGTGCCCGCCGGGCGGGCACGGCACGGCGCAGATGGTCCAGGGTGCCGTCGCGCGGCTCGACCGTCTGCACCGCCTGGTGCAGCATCCTGCGCAGGGCCAGCTCGTCCGGGTCGAGCCCTTCGGCGCTCCGGTCCTCGAGGCCGTCGTTCACAGTTCCGTTCCCAGCGTGCGATTGGCTGTGTTCTTGCTCGTTCGTGCGCGTCGGCTCGTGCCACGCGAAGGGTTCATGGCGCTCGTGGGAGTCATGGGACTCGCCGTCCTTGCTCATGCCGGCGCCTCCATCGCGAGGCGGAGAGCCGCGATGCCCCGGGAGCCGTACGCCTTGACCGAGCCCAGCGAGATGCCGAGCGTCTCGGCGACCTGCGCCTCGGTCATGTCCGCGAAGTAGCGCAGCACCAGGACCTCGCGCTGGCGGCGCTGCAACCCCTTCATCGCCTTGATCAGGGAGTCGCGCTCCAGCTGGTCGTACGCGCCCTCCTCGGCGCTCGCCATGTCCGGCATCGGCTTGGACAGCAGCTTGAGGCCCAGGATGCGGCGGCGCAGGGCGGAGCGGGAGAGGTTGACGACCGTCTGCCGCAGATAGGCGAGCGTCTTCTCGGGGTCGCGGACGCGTTTGCGCGCGGAGTGCACGCGGATGAAGGCTTCCTGGACGACGTCCTCGCAGGAGGCGGTGTCGTCGAGCAGGAGGGCGGCGAGGCCCAGCAGCGAGCGGTAGTGCGCGCGGTAGGTCTCGGTGAGGTGGTCGACGGTGGTCCCGGCGGCCGTCACGTCCTCGACGCCGTCGCGCTGGTTCGGTATGCGGGTGGGCCGCGCCGCGGGCATGGGCGCGATCACCGGCATGCCGCCGGGCGCGCCGGGCATCCGGGGTCGGCTGCGGGTCGCAGCGGAGAAGTCGAGAACCTGAGCCACGCCAGTTGGACACGCTTCCCCCCGGGAGGGTTGTACGTGCCGGGCGTCACTTTCGCGTCATGTGCCGCAATCGGCCGTCTCGCTTCAGGCGGTACAACTGACCGTGCGCCAAACGCCCTCATGCGTA
The DNA here is from genome assembly GCF_040612015.1 of Streptomyces sp. NPDC006476. Classification (NCBI taxonomy): domain Bacteria; kingdom Bacillati; phylum Actinomycetota; class Actinomycetes; order Kitasatosporales; family Streptomycetaceae; genus Streptomyces; species Streptomyces sp. NPDC006476. The sequence goes on from NZ_JBEXPK010000042.1 coordinate 24,330, forward strand.
CCCGCTCTTCCCCTGTGTCCTGAATGACCGAGACGTCCCCACGCCTCGGGCCGCATCCCCGCCGACCCCCTGAAGGGCGTTCGCAAAGACGCTCCCCGCCCTTCGCGCGGTTGCGGAGAGCGGGGAGAAAAATCTTCGGACGCCAAGCGGGTCCACAGCAAGTGGTCCGGACCATCGACCGGCTCACACTTCGTTTATAGATCATACAAACTGACCCCGAAGTGGCCCGGTGGCCGGCGCCCCAGCTGTCAGGCCAGCTCCGCCGCCAGCAGCTCGGCGATCTGGGCGGTGTTGAGGGCCGCGCCCTTGCGCAGGTTGTCGCCGCAGACGAAGAGTTCGAGCGCCGTGGGGTCGTCGAGCGCGCGCCGCACCCGGCCCACCCAGGTCGGGTCGGTGCCCACCACGTCGGCGGGGGTGGGGAACTCACCGGCGGCCGGGTTGTCGAACAGGACCACCCCGGGCGCGGTGGCGAGGATCTCGCGGGCCCCGTCCACACTGACCTCGCCCTGGAAGCGGGCGTGGACGGTCAGGGAGTGCGTGGTGACGACCGGCACCCGGACGCAGGTGACGGCGACCGGGAGATCGGGCAGCCCGAGGATCTTGCGGGTCTCGTCCCGTACCTTCATCTCCTCCGAGGACCAGCCGTCCTCGCGCAGCGAACCGGCCCACGGGACGACGTTCAGCGCGACCGGCTCCGGGAACGGCCCGGTGTTGTCGCCCACGGCCCGGCGCAGATCACCGGGGCTGGTCCCCAGCTCGGTGCCGGCGACCAGTTCGAGCTGGCGCCTGAGCGTGTCGACACCGGCCCGCCCGGCACCGCTCACTGCCTGGTACGAGGAGACCACCAGCTCGCGCAGCCCGAACTCGGCGTGCAGCGCGCCCAGCGCGACGATCATCGACAGCGTGGTGCAGTTGGGGTTGGCGACGATCCCGCGCGGCCGGCGGCGGACGCAGTGCGGATTGACCTCGGGCACCACCAGCGGCACCTCCGGGTCCATCCGGAAGGCGCCCGAGTTGTCCACCACGACCGCGCCCTTGGCGGCGGCGATCGGCGCCCAGTGCGCGGAGACCTCGTCGGGCACGTCGAACATGGCGACGTCGACCCCGTCGAAGGCCTCCTCCGACAGGGCCACCACCTCGGTCTCCGTGCCGCGCACGGCCAGCTTGCGACCGGCCGAGCGCGGGGAGGCGATGAGCCGGATCTCGCCCCAGATGTCCGCGTGCTGGGACAGGATCTGCAGCATGACGGTACCGACGGCCCCGGTCGCCCCCACGACCGCGAGCGTCGGACCAGGCCTTGCCGTCACTTTCCCGCCTGCCGCGCGACGCCGGGCACGCACGGCCTCGTCATCGCCCGGTGCCCCCGTAGACGACCGCCTCGGCGGTGTCGGAGTCGAGGCCGAAGGCGGAGTGGACGGCGCGGACCGCCTCCGTGACGTCGTCGGCGCGGGTGACGACCGAGATACGGATCTCGGAGGTCGAGATCAGCTCGATGTTCACGCCCGCGTCGGACAGCGCCTCGAAGAAGGCCGCGGTGACGCCCGGGTTGGTCTTCATGCCCGCGCCGACCAGGGAGATCTTGCCGATCTGGTCGTCGTAGCGCAGCGAGTCGAAGCCGATGCCGCTCTTCGCCTTCTCCAGGGCGTCGATGGCCTTGCGGCCCTCGGACTTCGGGAGGGTGAAGGAGATGTCGGTCAGTCCCGTGGACGCGGCCGACACGTTCTGCACGACCATGTCGATGTTGATCTCGGCGTCGGCGATCGCGCGGAAGATGACGGCGGCCTCGCCCGGCTTGTCCGGCACGCCGACGACCGTGATCTTGGCCTCGGAGGTGTCGTGCGCGACACCGGAGATGATGGCCTGCTCCACCTTCTGGTCCCCAATCGGCTCACTGCTGACCCAGGTGCCCTGCAGCCCGCTGAAGCTGGACCGGACATGGATCGGGATGTTGTAGCGGCGGGCGTACTCCACGCACCGGTGGAGCAGCACCTTGGACCCGGACGAGGCGAGTTCCAGCATGTCCTCGAACGAGATCCAGTCGATCTTCTTGGCCTTCTTGACCACCCGCGGGTCGGCGGTGAACACACCGTCGACATCGGTGTAGATCTCGCACACCTCGGCGTCGAGGGCCGCGGCCAGCGCGACGGCGGTCGTGTCGGACCCACCGCGCCCCAGCGTGGTGATGTCCTTCTTGTCCTGCGAGACACCCTGGAACCCGGCGACGATGGCGATGTTGCCCTCGTCCAGCGCCGTCCGGATCCGCCCCGGCGTCACGTCGATGATCCGGGCTTTGTTGTGGACCGAGTCGGTGATGACGCCGGCCTGGCTGCCGGTGAACGACTGGGCCTCGTGGCCCAGGTTTTTGATCGCCATGGCCAGCAGCGCCATGGAGATACGCTCTCCGGCGGTCAGCAGCATGTCGAACTCACGCCCGGCAGGCATCGGGGATACCTGCTCGGCGAGATCGATCAGCTCGTCCGTCGTGTCGCCCATCGCGGAAACGACGACAACCACCTGGTTGCCGTTCTTCTTCGCTTCCACGATCCGCTTGGCGACGCGCTTGATGCCCTCGGCATCGGCTACGGAGGAGCCTCCGTACTTCTGCACGACAAGGCCCACGTGCGCTCCTCGCTCAGTCCGTGTGTGTCGGCTCAGTTTAACGAGCGCCCGAAATCCGCCCCCGCGGTATCGCATGGTGAGATTCGCGCGCCCAGGTCAGCGCATGCCCAGAGAACCGTCCGGGGAAAAGTGCAGCGCGTCACAAGGGACGGGTGTGAATTAAAGTTCAAGCACTAGTGTTCGTCGCGTGCGCGTACTGCTGGTGGAAGACGATGAGCCGGTCGCCGAGTCCCTGCGCCGCGGCCTGATCCGCTACGGCTTCGCGGTGGAGTGGGTCACCACGGGCGGCGCGGCCCTCGCCCATGAGGGCCCCTACGACGTCGTACTCCTCGATCTCGGCCTGCCCGACGCCGACGGCCTGGACGTCTGCAAGGCGCTGCGCGGGCGCGGTGACGTGCCGATCATCGTGATCAGCGCGCGCAGCGACGAGACGGACCGGGTGGTCGGCCTGGAGCTCGGCGCGGACGACTACGTCTCCAAGCCGTTCGGGGTGCGGGAGGTCATCGCGCGGATACGGGCGGTGATGCGGCGCGTCCGGCCCGCCGGTCGCGCCGTCCCGCCGCCCGGCCCCGACCGCTACGGCCCCCGGCTCACCGTCGACCGCAAGGCGGCGCGGGTCCGGCTGGACGGCGAGGAGGTGGCGCTCGCCCCCAAGGAGTACGACCTGCTGGCCTTCCTCACCGAGGAGCCGGGCGCGCTGATGTCCCGGGAGCAGATCATGGAGGCCGTCTGGGACGCGAACTGGTTCGGGCCGACCAAGACGCTGGACGTGCATGTGGCGGCGCTGCGGCGCAAGCTCGCGGGCGCGATCACCATCGAGGCGGTCCGGGGCGTGGGCTTCCGCCTGGAGATCGTCAACGGCGACGGGGCTTCATGAACCGGCAGCTCATCCGGAGCTACATCCTGCTCGTCGCGGTCGCCATCCTGCTGTTCACGGTGCCGGTGGCGTTCACGCTCACCGCGCAGCTGCGCGACGACACCGAGGCGTCCCTCAAGCGCGAGGCGACGACCATGGCGCTGCTGCTCGGCAACGGCAACGCCGCCTCCTGCCAGGCGCTGGCGGAGCTGGCCGGGGCGTACGCCCAGGAGACCCACGACCAGGTGCAGGTGACCGCCACCGACCGCTGCCGCCCGGCCGGGGTGCCCGTGCCGAAGCAGGACGCGGCCCTCACCGCCGCCGTGGACCACGGGACCGCGACGACCGACTGGGGCCCGGACCTCATCTGGGGCCGCACCCTGGTCGTCACGGTCCCCGCGAAGGACGAGGGCCGGATCGTCGGTGCCGTGCGCATCGTCTACTCCACCGACGACCTCACCCACAGGCTGTGGACGATCTGGGGGTTCCGGGCCGGACTGGCGGTGGCCGTGCTCGGCGTCGCCGCGCTGATCGGCGCCTTCGTCGCCCGCCGGATCACCCGGCCGCTGCGCCAGCTCAACGACATGGCGAGCAGGTTCAGCGACGGCGACCTCACCGCGCGCTCGCCCGTGGAGGGACCGCCGGAGACCCAGACCCTGGCCCGCACGCTGAACCAGGCGGGCGAGCGCCTGGACACCCTGATCGCCTCGCAGCGCATCTTCGTGGCGGACGCCTCGCACCAACTGCGCACCCCGCTCACCGCGTTGCGGCTGTCGCTGGACAACATCGCAGACGGGGTGGACGACGCGTTCGTCCGGGAGGACGTGGAGCAGGCGACCGCCGAGGTCGTCCGGATGAGCCGGCTGGTCAACGGCCTGCTGGTGCTGGCGCGGGCCGAGGCGAAGGTGACCGCGGCCGAACCGCTGCCGCTGACGGACATCGTGGAGGAACGCCTGTCGGTGTGGAGACCGGCCGCCGACGAGCGCGGAGTCACCGTCGCGCTCAGGGGGAGTGCCGACGGCCGGCCGTCTGTGCTGGCCAGCCCCGGTCATCTGGAGCAGGTGCTGGACAACGTGCTCTCCAACGCGCTGGAGGTCTCCCCGGACGGCGGCACGATCACCGTCCGGGTGGAGCCGAGCGGCGACGAAGTGGTGCTCTCCGTCCTGGACGAGGGCCCCGGCATGTCGGACGCGGAGAAGTCCCGCGCCTTCGACCGCTTCTGGCGCGGTCAGGGCCTGACCGGGCGCTCCGGCTCGGGCCTCGGCCTCTCCGTCGTCAAACAGCTGGTGGCCGACGACGGCGGCACGGTGGCCCTGAAGGACGCGCCCGGCGGCGGGCTGTGGGTGGTCATCAGCCTTCGGGCATCTTCGAGGAGTGGTGGTTGACGATGAGCCATGTGCCGCCCCGCTTCTCGTACTCGTACGTGTAGCGGGCCTCGACGGTGCTCTTCTCGCCGGTCTTCGGGTCGGTGAGCGTGAACTCGTAGATCCCGGTGTCGATCGCGGAGTTCCGGTCGAGCACGTTGACGATCGTCTCGACCTTCTTGCCGACCGGCTTGTTCTTCAGGAAGTGCTCGAAGTAGTCGACTATCTCCGCGTGGTTGGTTCTGATCTTGTTGGAGACGGTGGGCAGCAGCACCGCGTCCTTCGCGTACAGGTCGGCGACCTTCTCCGGGTCGCCGGTCCGCAGCGCGGCGTTCCAGCGGTCGAAGAGCTGGGCGATCTGCTTCTTGCCTGGCTCCCCGGCCCTCTTCTCGGTTCCGGCCGCACTGACCCCGGCCGTCACGGTGGCGGCGGTGACAACGGCGGTGGCGGTGACGAGGGCGGCGCGCAGACGGGTCTTTCGGGTCATCGCAACTCCTGTGCGGCTGGTGCCTGTTCGGGATGACTCAAGACTCGCTTCTCGCTGGTTAGGGCCCGTGCAGGCGATGTCCAACGCAGATCCAGGACACGTCCAATTCACGGGGAGTGCCCGCGTGCTCACGGGCCGTACTCACGCTGCGGCCCACCGCAATGGTGCCGCTGTGCGTGGCGGCGGCCTGCATGGTCCCGGCGGGGGCCTGGCTGACCCGCCAACTCCCCGAACCGGCCCTGCTGTTGGTGAGGGGCTCTCCGGTCGAAGGGCGGGTGGGCGCTGGGACGGCGGTTGGTGGGTGGTGGTTCGGATACGGTCGGTGGATGGAGATTCTGCGCTACGTGGCCTTCAGCACCGACCCGGCGGGAGGCAACCCCGCGGGCGTGGTGCTCGACGCCACCGGGACCGACGACGCGACGATGCTGGCGACGGCGGCCGAGGTGGGCTACTCGGAGACGGCGTTCGTGGTGCCGTCGGCGGACGGCGCCCTGGACGTCCGCTACTTCAGCCCGCTCGCCGAGGTGCCGTTCTGCGGGCACGCGACGATCGCGACGGCGGTCGCGCACGCGGAGCGGCACGGCACCGGACGGCTGCTGCTGCGCACCCAGGCGGGCCCGGTCACGGTGAGCACGGAGCGGACGGCGGACGGCACGCTCATGGCGACCCTGGTGAGCGTCCCCCCGCGCACCGCACCGCTCCCGGAGGCCGACCTGGCCGAGCTGCTGGCCGCCCTGCGCTGGTCCGACACGGATCTCGACCCGGCGCTGCCGCCGCGCGCGGCCTTCGCGGGCGCCTGGCATCCGGTGATCGCCGCCGCGACCCGGGAGCGGCTGGCCGACCTGGACTACGACATGGACGCGCTCGGCGCCCTCATGGACCGCAGGGGCTGGACCACCGTCGACCTGGTCTGGCGGGAGTCCCCGACCGTCTTCCACGCCCGCGACCCGTTCCCGCCCGGCGGGGTCGTCGAGGACCCGGCGACCGGCGCGGCGGCGGCCGCTCTCGGCGGCTACCTGCGGGAGCTGGGCCTCGTGGCGACACCCGCCACCGTGACGGTCCACCAGGGCGCGGACATGGGCCGGCCGAGCACGATCACCGTGACCGTTCCGGAAGGAGCGGACACCGGGATCGGCGTGGCCGGAGCGGCCGTACCGATCCGGCCGGCTACTGACCCCGCCTGATCCCGAGCGGTCCGGCGATCTCCTGCGCCATCACCTTGCCCGCCTCGAACTCCAGCGTCTCGTCGCCCATGCTCTGGTCCGTGTCCAGCCCGTCCAGCTCCTCCAGGGGCTGGTTGAGGCGGACGTGGATGAGGACGGACTGCAGGGCGCGCAGGGCGGCGGAGGCGGTGGGGCCCCAGTTGGAGAAGTAGGAGAACTGCCACCACCACAGGGCCTCCGTCACCCGGCCGGCACGGTAGTGGGCCATACCGTGGCGGAGGTCGGTGATGACGTCGGCGATGTCGTCGGAGAGCCGGGCCGGAACCGGGGCCGTGCGCGGCTCGTAGGGGTCGAAGACCTCCGAGTAGACGTCGACCGGGTCCAGCAGACGGGCGAGGTTCTCGCGCAGTTCGTCGACGTCGGCGTCCGGGCCCGTGTCCGGCTCGTAGCGCTCGTCGGGGACGATGTCCTCGTGCGCGCCGAGCCGGCCGCCGGCCAGGAGGAGCTGGGAGACCTCCAGCAGCAGGAAGGGCACGGCGGAGCCCGGCTCGTCGCCCTTCGCGACCTCCGTCACCGCCACCAGGAAGCTCTCCACCTGGTCCGCGATCTGGACCGCGAAGTCGTCCGGGTCCCGCGTCGTGGCATGCAGCGTGGCGTCAGACATCTAGGAGTCGTCTCCCCTCGAAGGCGCGGCCGAGGGTCACCTCGTCCGCGTATTCCAGGTCGCCACCCACCGGGAGGCCGCTGGCCAGGCGGGTGACCTTGAGGCCCATGGGCTTGATCATCCGGGCGAGGTACGTCGCCGTCGCCTCGCCCTCCAGATTCGGGTCCGTGGCCAGGATCAGTTCCGTGACCGTCCCGTCGGCCAACCGCGCGAGAAGTTCTCGTATACGCAGGTCGTCGGGGCCGACACCCTCGATCGGGCTGATGGCGCCGCCGAGCACGTGGTAGCGGCCCCGGAACTCCCGGGTCCGCTCGATCGCCACCACGTCCTTCGGCTCCTCCACCACGCAGATGACCGAGGGGTCGCGGCGGGTGTCACGGCAGATGTTGCACAGCTCCTCCTGCGCGACGTTGCCGCACGTCGCACAGAAGCGGACCTTCGCCTTGACCTCCATCAGGGCCTGGGCGAGGCGTCGTACGTCCGTCGGTTCCGCCTGCAGGATGTGGAAGGCGATCCGCTGGGCGCTCTTGGGACCGACGCCGGGCAGCCGCCCCAGCTCGTCGATGAGGTCCTGCACCACGCCTTCGTACACGGACTGCCGTCCTTCCCGGGGGTTCCTTACACGTACGTACGGTAGTTGGCGGACGCCCCTCTTAGAAAGGCGGGCCGGGTCTCGACAACGGCTCAGAAGGGCAGGCCCGGGATGCCGCTGCCACCGCCGAGGCCCTGGGCCAGCGGGCCGAGCTTCTGCTGCTGGAGGTTCTGGGCGTTCTCGTTGGCCGCCTGGACGGCCGCGACGATCAGGTCGGCGAGGGTCTCGGTGTCCTCGGGGTCCACCGCCTTGGGGTCGATCCGCAGGGCGCGCAGCTCACCGGCGCCGGTGACGGTCGCCCTGACCAGGCCTCCGCCCGCCTGCCCGTCGACCTCCGTCCGCGCCAGCTCCTCCTGCGCCTTCTGCAGGTCCTGCTGCATCTTCTGGGCCTGCTGGAGCAGCTGCTGCATATTGGGCTGGCCACCACCGGGAATCACGATTCAGCTCCTGGATTCGTCGTTTCATCCGTTGTGTTTCCGTTGGCACGAGCCTACGTGGTCCGCGCAGCCATCGCCCCGCCACTCTTTCGAGTGAGATCGCCGTGACTGCCATACCTGATCAAGGCCCTCTTGCGGGCGGAAAAGCGGCGAAAGGCACGCCCGCGCCACCCATTGGGCGGTAGGAAGGGTCCCGCTGAGCGGTAGGAAGGGGTCCGCGTCGGCATGCGATGTCACGCAACGTGAGCGGCCGTGATCAGTAGGGAGTGCCGGGTGGGTCAGCCGGAGATGCAGCCCGAGGGTCCCCCTCAGGACGAGCGGGGCGAGGGCGCGGCCGGACTGCGGCCGGGGGATCTGGCCGGGCGGTCCTTTCCGCTCGGGGACTGGGGCGAGCCGGCCGAGCGGCTGCACGAGCTGTACCGGTGGGTGGAGCGCGGGGCGCTGGAGACGGCGGCCTGGTATCTCGCGGACCGGGTGTGGAAGCGGCGGGGCGCGCGGTCGCTGCGGGCCGGGGCCGCCGCAGGGGCGGTCACCGGGGCCGCGATGCCGTTGCTGGACCTGACCGGGGTGCTCGGCGGGGCGGCCGCCTGGGGGTATCTGGCGCTGCTGCTGGCCGTCGCGTGTGTGGCGGTGGACCGGTTCTTCGGGGTGACGTCCGGCTGGATAAGGGACGTGGCCACCGCGCAGGCCGTGCAGCGGCGGCTGCAGGCGCTGCAGTTCGACTGGGCGTCGGAGAGCGTGCGGGAGGTCCTGGGGCCGACGGAGGGGACGGCCGGGGAGGCCGCCGAGCGGTGTCTCGGGGTGCTGCGGCGGTTCTCGGAGGACGTGACCGAGCTGGTGCGGACCGAGACGGCCGACTGGATGGTGGAGTTCCGGACCGGGTCGGCACCGATGGGGATCCAGTCGGCGGTGGCGTCCCCGGCGCGCGGCACGGACGGCGCCGGCCTCAACGGCCGTTTCCCCCTGCCCCCGGGACCCAACTCCCGCCCCAACATGCCCCGTCAGCGCCCGCCCGAGCCCAGGTGACCTCGCGGCCGTACGGCAGGACGAGGACTCCCGTCCGTCTTCCGTCGGTCTCCCGTCAGTCCCCGGAGCACAGCCCCGTGGCCACCGTCGCCGAGCACGGCAGATGGCCGTGGGCGCGGATGACGTTCTCGTTGGCGGTGTCGCCGATGTAGGCGAGGAAGGCGGCGGCCAGGGAGCCGGAGGAGGGGGTGCCGTAGGTGTAGGCGTACTCCACGCCCCGGTAGGGGTACTCGCTCCTGCCGTACTCGATGTCCTCGACGGAAGGGGCGGCGCCGTCGAGCGGGACGGTGCGCAGTCCGCGGTGGCCGGAGGAGGCCAGGGTGAACTCGGAGTAGCCGAGCGCCCCCCGGATCCGGGCCACCGTGGTCAGCACGTCCTCGGTGGAGTCGAGTTCGCAGCGCATGACCGGCGCGGAGGTGTCGTCCTTGTGCACGCAGTCCAGCGAGGTACTGGGCACCCGCTCCCAGGTGCCGAGCACCCGACGCTGGAAGATCTGCCGGGTTCCCGAGTCGGCGTTGCGGCTGACCAGGACGATCGGCAGGTCGGGCAGCGAGGCGTCGAGCTGCTTCCAGCGGGTCACCTCGCCCCGGTAGATACGGCGCACGTCCCGCACCGACAGGCCCTTGGCGGGCAGCCGGACGCTGTCGTTGACGACGAGGGTGAACACGGACAGCGCGATGCGCTCGCCGACCAGCTTCCCCGGCCCGCCGATTGCCGGGCCGTCGGAGAAGGCGATGACCGAACGGCTGTCCGCGGAGAGCGCGTTGACGCCCGCGGAGCTGCCGCGCGCGTCCACGGTGATGACGGAGTCCGGGCACTTGCGCTCGTAGTCCTTCGCCAGCTGCCGTACGACGGGCGCGAAGGCGGTCGACCCGGTGACCGTGACGCGGCCCTTCTCGCAGCCGATGGGGACCCGGTCGCCGTCGCGGGCCACGACGATCACCGCGAGGGTGAGGACGCTGACCGTCAGCATGATGGTGATCAGCCGGGCGGCACGGCTGAACAGGGGCGGTTTCTCGTCGGGCGTGGCACTGCGGTTGGGGTGCACCTCGCCTTCCCGGATGCCGCCGAACAGCCGTATCTCGCGGCCGACGTCGCCGCCGGAGAGCAGCACCAGCAGCTTGTAGTGGTCGCCCCGGTTGAGCGGGACGCGCGGGATGCGCAGGGTGTTGCCCTCGTAGCCGAAGCCCCGGGCCGGGGTGAAGTGGTCCATCAGATGGTCGGTGTCGGAGGGCTGGGTGACCGAGACACCGCGGATGGTGCGGTCGTTGAACACCGCGGTCAGGCCGTGGACCTCGGGGCTGGTGTAGTCGTCGCGGTCGATGCCCTGGGATCCGTCGTTCTCGACCCGGATCAGCACGAGGGTGGCGTCGGACATTTCGGGGGCCTCGTCGAAGAGGCCGAGTCTGACGTTGGCTCTGCCCAGGCGTACGTCGTCGCCGATGGGGTTGTCCATCTGGACGCGGTAGCCGATCCGCTTACGGCGCGGCACCCGGCGCTCGTACCAGACCATGACGCCGGACGCGGCGATGCCGAGCACGGCCGTGCCGACCGCGACGACGTTCTCCGGGCTGAACCACTGCACTTGGGTGCCCCCGCAACTCCCCGAGCCGGATCAGGGAGGTCACCGTACGTCCGTGCGAGTTCAACTTCCTTAAGAGCACCGGTACTTGAGGTTACTGTCGGGTGTAGTCCAGCTTCTCGCCGTTGCTGGTGTTGACGCGCTGGAGGGTGCCGTCGGGGAGCAGGGCGATCTCGGTGGCGCTGCCCGGTTTGCAGTAACCCGAGTCGCCCTCGGTGACGTTGGACGGGCCGATCTCCAGCGGGCCGTTGCCGCTCGGGGCGGTCGTGAGCTGCGCCTGGAAGACGCAGTGGTAGTCGCCGCTGGTGGTGGGGCCGTCCGCGACGAGGGTCAGTACGGCGTCGCCCACCTGCCCCTGTCGGATGGTGAGTTGGCGGGTGTTCTCGCCGTCCTTGTTGGTGATGGTGGCGGTCCAGGTACCGAGGTAGCCGGCCGGGACCGCTCCGTCCGTCGGCGCGGAGGTCGTCGGGGAGGCGGTGGTCGGGGACGGCTGCCCGGTGGTCGGGCCGGGGCTCGGGGGTGCGCTGGTGGTCGGGGCCGGGCTCGGCTTGTCGTCGCCCTGGTCGCTGCCGCCGCCGTTCATGAGCGCGTACACGGAACCGCCGGCACCGAGCGCGACGACGAGGGCGACACCGACCAGCAGCGCCGTGGAACGGCCGTTCCTGCTGGGCGGGGCGGGCGGCGCGGTGACCGGTCCGGCGTAGGAGGAGGGACCGTACGGCGGGGTGGAACCGAGGGCGCCATAGGGCCCGGCCTGGGGGTACCCGTAGGCGGCCTGCTGCTGGGGGTACCCGTACCCGGGCTGCGGCTGAGGGTGCTGCTGCGGGTACCCGTAGGCGGGGTGACCGGGCGGCGGGGTCTGGCCGTGGCTCGGCGGGGGCGTCTGAGCACCGCCCTGCCCCCCGACGACGGTCGGCAGATGATTCAACGGCGCGCCGCCGCCCGGCTGACCGGGAGGCGCAGGGGCGACAGGCGTCCGCGCACCCGGATCGGCACCCGGACCGACTCCGGCACCTACGCCGCCACCGGCGCCGGACCCCGCCCCCGCACCGGTGTGCGGCCCCCGCGAGGTGTCATCGGCGGCCGCCGCATGCTCGGGCGATGCCCCGCGCTTCTCGAACGACGGCCCCGCCGATCCTCCGGCCCCGGCGGGCGTCCCGAACGCCCCGGCCTGCTCTCCGGACGCTCCGGCCCCCGCGCCCCCGGAGCCTCCGCCCGTGGCGATCCCCTCCCCCGCCGTCCGTTCCGGATCCTCGGTGTCCAGCAACTGCACGGCGTGCCGCCCCAGTTGGGCCACCAGGGCGCTCGGCAGCCACGGGTCCCGGGAGCGGCCGTCCTGGACGGTGTCCTCGGCGCCCGTGCGTTCCAGGACCTGGTCCAGCGTCGGGCGGGCGGCCGGGTCCTTCTTCAGGCAGTCGCGTACGAGGACGGCGATCCCCTCCGGCACGCCCTCGAGGTCGGGTTCCTCCTGGGCGATGCGGAACATCAGGGCGTGCACGCCGCTGTTCGCGGTGCCGAAGGGGAGGGCGCCCGTGGCGGCGTACGCCAGCACGGAGCCCAGGCAGAAGACGTCGCAGGACGGGGTGATCCGGTCGCCGCGCACCTGTTCCGGCGCCATGAACCCCGGCGAGCCGACCAGCGCGCCGGTGCGCGTCAGTCCCCCGTCCGTCACCGTCTCCAGCGCCCGCGCGATGCCGAAGTCGATGACCCGGGGCCCGTCGATGGTGACGAGGACGTTGGACGGCTTGAGGTCGCGGTGGATGATCCCGGCGGCGTGGATGTCCTTGAGGGCCTGCGCGAGCCCCGCGGCCAGGATGCGCACGGAACGCTCCGGCAGCGCGCCGTGGTCGTGCCCCACGACCTGTTGCAGGGTCGGTCCGGCGACGTACCCGGTGGCGACCCACGGCACCGCGGCCTCCGTGTCGGCGTCCAGGACCGGTGCCGTCCAGTACCCGCCGACCTGCCGCGCGGCCTGCACCTCCTGCCGGAACCGCGCCCGGAACTCCTCCTGCGCGGCCAGTTCGCGCCGCACCAGCTTGACCGCGACGGTCCGCCCCCGGTCCGACCGGGCGAGGTACACGAACCCCATCCCGCCGGCCCCAAGCCGCGCCAGCAGCCGGTACGCCCCGATCCGCTGCGGATCCCCGGCCCCGAGCTTCTCCATCGCAGGTCCCCCCGAAATCCCCCGATACGCCCCTGTACGACAGCCCCACGATAGTGCGGGCACGGGGAGAGGAGGACGGGAGCGGTGTCTACGGTTCCGTAACGGGGGGTCCCAGTTCGTCCAGCACCTTGGACAGCCGTTCCAGGGTCTGCACGGCCTCCGCCAGTTCGGCCTCCCCGAAGGCCTCCGCGAGCCGGTCGGCGAAGGCGGCGTGACCGGGGTTGATCCGGTGGTTCGCCGCGCGCCCCTCCTCCGTCGGCGCGAGGAGTTTGGCACGGCGGTGGGCCGGGTTGGGCCGGTACTCGGCGAGCCCGCGTTCCACCAGCAGGTCGGCGATGCGCTGCACGCTCTGCCGCGTGATGCCCATCGCCCGCCCGATCCCGGCGACCGTCAGCGGCTCCCCCAGCACCGCGCCGAGCACCTGCCACCAGGCCGCGGTGAGGCCGGAGGGCCTGGCCAGCTCCTCGGCCACCCCGAGGAACTGACCGTTGAGCCGGAAGACCCCGAGGGCGCTGCGGCTGAGCAGGTCCTGTCGCTCCCGGCTCACCCCGCGGCCGCCTTCTGCAGCACGGCGAATGCCTCCGCGTCCGAGTCGTGGTGGAGCCGGTACCAGGCGTCGAGCACCTCGCCCTCGTACACCCCGAGCAGCCGGAAGACCTCCCGGGCGAAGGCGACGGGCTCGGTGGGCCCGGCGGTGACCAGGTGTCCGTCGGTGACGGCGTCCGCGTCGACGTACCGCTCGCCGCCCCGGTAGCCGGTCGCGGCGAGGTAGAAGGACACCGCGCTGGTGTGGTCGCGGTCGTCGAGCAGCCCCTCCCGCGCGAGCCCGGCGGTGGCCCCGCAGATCGCGGCGACGGGCGTCCCGGTGTCCAGGAACTCCCGCGCCTTGCGGGCGAAGGGCGCGAGGTCGTCGCCTTCGTCCCAGGCGTCGGCGCCCGGGAGGATCAGCAGGGAGCTGTCCTCGGGTCGTACGTCGTCGAGCGCGAGGTCCGGCTGGACGCGCAGTCCCCCGATGGACCGGACGGGCTCGCGCGTCGGGCCCACCGTCCGGATCTCGTACCCGGCACGGGCGAGGTACGCGGTGGTGTGTCCCGTCTCCCAGTCGGCGAGCGTGTCGTAGACGGCGAGGTGCACTGGCTTGCGGCTCATGACGTCTCCTCCGGGCGAGGTCACATGACAACAGGCTGTCACTTCGACAGCATCCTGTCAATATTCCCGTCGTGGACCCCATCGCCGGCCCCGTCGCCGCGCCACCGTCGACAACCTGTCGTGGAAAGCCCCGCACCGCAGACAGGTCGCCGATATCGCCCCCTCCCACCCCGCCCCTACGCTCGCCGCCATGACCCCTCAGCCAAACCCCGAGGCCGGCGCCGCCGTGAAGGCCGCGGACCGTGCGCACGTCTTCCACTCCTGGTCCGCGCAGGAGCTCATCGACCCGCTCGCCGTCGCCGGTGCGGAGGGGTCGTACTTCTGGGACTACGACGGAAAGCGGTACCTCGACTTCAGCAGCGGGCTCGTCTACACCAACATCGGCTACCAGCACCCGAAGGTCGTCGCCGCGATCCAGGAACAGGCCGCACACCTGTCCACCTTCGCGCCGGCCTTCGCGATCGAGGCCCGTTCGGAGGCGGCACGGCTGATCGCCGAGCGGACCCCGGGCGACCTGGACAAGATCTTCTTCACCAACGGCGGTGCCGACGCCGTCGAGCACGCGGTGCGGATGGCGCGGCTGCACACCGGGCGCCCCAAGGTCCTGTCGGCGTACCGGTCGTACCACGGCGGTACCCAGCAGGCCGTCAACATCACCGGGGATCCCCGCCGTTGGGCCTCCGACAGCGCCGCCGCCGGGGTCGTGCACTTCTGGGCGCCGTACCTCTACCGCTCCCGCTTCTATGCCGAGACCGAGGAGCAGGAGTGCGCGCGGGCGCTGGAGCACCTGGAGACGACCATCGCCTTCGAGGGGCCCGGCACGGTCGCCGCGATCGTCCTGGAGACCGTTCCGGGAACGGCCGGGATCATGGTTCCGCCGCCCGGGTATCTCGCCGGGGTGCGGGAGATCTGCGACCGGCACGGGATCGTCTTCGTCCTGGACGAGGTCATGGCCGGCTTCGGGCGCACCGGTGAGTGGTTCGCGGCCGGCCTGTCCGGCGTCACGCCGGACCTGATGACCTTCGCCAAGGGCGTGAACAGCGGGTATGTGCCGCTCGGCGGTGTCGCGATCTCGGGGGCGATCGCCGAGACCTTCGCCCGGCGGCCCTACCCCGGCGGGCTGACCTACTCCGGGCACCCGCTCGCCTGCGCCGCCGCCGTCGCGACGATCAACGTGATGGCGGAGGAAGGGGTCGTCGACAACGCGCGGCGGCTCGGCGAGGACGTCGTGGCGCCCGCGCTGCGCGAGCTGGCCGAGCGGCACCCCAGTGTCGGCGAGGTGCGCGGGGTCGGCATGTTCTGGGCGCTGGAGCTGGTGAAGGACCGGGAGACGCGCGAGCCGCTCGTGCCGTACAACGCGACGGGCGAGGCCAACGCGCCGATGGCCGCCTTCGCCGCCGCCGCGAAGAAGCACGGCCTGTGGCCCTTCGTGAACATGAACCGCACCCATGTGGTCCCGCCGTGCAACGTCAGCGAGGCGGAACTGAAGGAGGGCTTCGCGGCACTGGACGTGGCGCTGTCGGTCGCCGACGAGTACACCGCGCAGGCAAGTTACCGCGGGTAGTCGATCGCTCGCCCTCAGGTGTGGCACCGGCCGCGCTCAGTTACGCGGGTAAACACCGAGGGAACCCGAACGCGTAAGGTGGCGTGCTCGTAGATAGGGACGAGTACGCCACCCGACGTTTTCGAGGAGACGCCCCGACCATGCCCGGCAGCAGCGGCAACGGCTCCGTGACCCGCAGCACCCTGCGGCAGCAGATCGCCGACGCGCTTCGCGACGAGGTGCTGGCGGGCCGGCTCCAACCGGGCCAGGAGTTCACCGTCAAGGAGATCGCCGAGCAGTACGGCGTCTCCGCGACCCCCGTGCGCGAGGCGCTGGTCGACCTGTCCGCGCAGGGGCTGCTCGACGCCGACCAGCACCGCGGCTTCCACGTCCACGAGTACTCGACCGCCGACTTCCGGGGCATCGTCGAGGCCCGCAGCCTGATCACCGACGGCATGTTCCACGCCCTGGAGACCGGCGCCGACCGGCTCCCACCCCCCGACGACGCTCGCGCCAACGCCTCCCTCGCCGGGGTGCGGCGGCGCGGCGAGGAGGCGCGGCGGGCCTCGCTGGCCGGTGACCTCACCGTGCTGATCGGTTATGACCTGCGCTTCTGGCACGAGCTCGGCGTCATGTTCGGCAACCCCTATCTCGCCGACTTCCTGCACCGGCTGCGCGTGCAGTCCTGGGTGTGCGCGGTGCAGCATCTACGGCGGCTGAAGGACCTGCGCGGCGCCCTGTGGTCCGGCCACACCGATCTGGTCGACGCCCTCGCCCGCCGGGACACCAAGGCGGCGCGGTCGATCGTCGCCGGGTACAACGACCACGCGCTGGCCCTCATCGAGGGGCTGGCCGACCGGTGAGCGCCCTGGACACGGAGGCCGTCGGCCTCCCCGTCGGCCCGCCGGTGAACCTCTCCGTCGTCATACCGGCCTTCAACGAGGAACTGCGGCTCGGCCCCACCCTGGACGCGGTCACCGGCTATCTGCGCGACAACGAGGGCCGCTGGGGCACGTGGGAGGTCGTCGTCGCCGACGACGGATCCACCGACGGCACCGGCGCGCTGGTCACCGCCCGCCAGGACCCCCGGATCCAGCTGGTCACCAGCCCCCGCAACCGCGGCAAGGGCAACGCCCTGCGCCTGGGGGTCGCCGCCACCCGCGGCCGGCGGGTGCTGGTCACGGACGCCGACCTGGCGGCGCCGATAGAGGAGCTGGAGCAGCTCGACAAGGCGCTCGGCGAGGGCGGCTCGGCGGCGATCGGCTCCCGTTCCGTGCCCGGCGCCACGATCGAGGGCCGCCAGCACCGCATACGTGAACTCCTCGGCCGCGCCGGAAACTTACTCATACGCCGGATCGCCGTGCCGGGGATACGGGACACCCAGTGCGGCTTCAAGCTCTTCGACGGCGACCGGGTCCGCGAGGCCTTCGCCGCCTCCCGGCTCAACGGCTGGGGCATCGACGTCGAGGTCCTGCGCCACTTCCACCGCGCCGACTGGCGGATCGCCGAGGTACCCGTCCGCTGGTCCCACCAGCCCGGCTCCAAGGTCCGCACCCTCGACTACGCCCGGGTCCTGACCGAACTGGCCCGGCTGCGCGCCCGCACGGTGCGCCCGGCGGACCTGTTCGTCACCCTCGTCTTCCTGCTGATGTCGGCCGCCCTGTACTCGGGCCGTCTCTTCGACCCGAACCACCGCTATCTCCCCGACTCCCTCCAGGACCAGAACCAGTGGGAGTGGTTCTTCGCGGTCACCGCCCACAACCTCGCCCACCTGGACAACCCGTTCTTCTCCGACCTGCAGGGCTTCCCCGACGGCGTCAACCTCATGGCCAACACGGTCATGCTGGGCCTCACCGTCCCCTTCGCGCCCCTGACCCTGCTGGCCGGCCCGGCGGTCTCCCTCAGCGTCTGCATGGCCCTGGGCCTCGCCGCGACCGCGGTCGCCTGGTACCGGCTGATCGTGAAGCGGGTCGTACGGCACCGCCCCGCGGCCTTCGTCGGCGCCTCACTGGCCGCCTTCGCGCCGCCCATGATCAGCCACGCCAACGCGCACCCCAACTTCGTGATCCTGTTCATGATCCCGCTGATCGTGGAGCGCGCCCTGCGTCTGTGCGAGGGCACCCGGGTCGGGCGGGACGGCGTGGTGCTGGGCCTGATGGCGACGTACCAGATCTTCCTCGGCGAGGAGCCCCTGCTGCTCGCGGCGCTCGGCATGCTCCTGTTCGCGGGCGCCTACGCCGTCGCCCGGCCGGATGTGGCCCGGGCCGCCTGGCGGCCGCTGCTGAAGGGACTGGCGATCGCGGGCGCGGTCTGTCTCCCTCTGGTCGCCTATGCGCTGACCTGGCAGTTCGCCGGTCCACAGAGCTACAAGAGCATCCTGCACGGCGACAACGCGGGCAACAGCCCACTCTCCCTCCTGTCCTTCGCGGAGCGCTCGCTGGTCGCGGGCGACGAGCTGCGGGCGAACTCCCTCTCCCTGAACCCGACCGAGCAGAACGCCTTCTACGGCTGGCCGCTGGTCCTGGTGGCGTTCGCGATCGTCGTACGACTGTGGGAGCGGGCCCTGGTCAGGGTGCTGGCGTTCACCGCGGTCGGCGCGGCGCTTCTCTCCCTCGGCCCGAAGATCCGCATCCCGATGACGGACGACGTCTATCCGGGCCCGTGGGCGCTACTGGCCAAGATGCCGCTGTTCGAGTCGGTGATCGAGGGCCGGGTCGCGATGATCTGCGCGCCCGTGCTCGGCATGCTGCTCGCCCTGGCGCTGGAACGGCTGGCGGCGACGAAGAAGATCGGCACGCAGTACATCGGTCTGCTCGGGATCAGCCTCGCCCTGATCCCGCTGATCCCGGCCCCGCTCAAGGCGGTGGAGCGCCCGCAGACACCGGCCTTCTTCACCGACGGGGCGTGGAAGGCGTACGTGGGCAGGGACGAGTCCCTGGTGATCGTCCCGCTGCCCGACTCCGGGTACGCCGAGCAGCTGCACTGGCAGGTCGAGGCGGGGCTCGGCTTCAGAATGCCCGGCGGCTACTTCAACGGCCCCTACGGCCCGGACCGTATCGGCATCTACACCGCCTCCCCCCGCTACACCTCCAACATGCTCCGTGACGTCCGCTACAGCGGGCAGATCCCCACGATCGGCAAGAACTGGCGGGCCCAGGCCCGGCGCGACTTCGCCTTCTGGAAGGCGGGAGCGCTGGTGGTGGCCCCGCAGCCCAACGACGGCGCCCTGCGCACGGCCGTCACCGAACTGGTCGGCCATGGCGGGAAGTGGGTGGACGGCGTCTGGGTATGGGACCTGCACAAGGGGAGCTGACCTGAGCCGAACTGTCCGAACGGGGCACTCCCCGAGCCGCACCGACTACCCTGCCATGACTGACCACCTCGCTAGGGAGCCCTCTTTGGCCTGTGACCTGTGGCTGGTACCGCTCGTCGACGTGTTGTGCCACACCCCCGACAATCCCTTCGCCGACGAACTCGCGCAGTACAACAGCGTGCTCGCCGCGGCCGGGCTCCCCCCGGTTCCGGTGTACCAGTACATGCCGGGCCTGTCCGGCGAGGTCGCCCCGGTGGCCGGCTTCGACTACGACGCCCTGCACTTCCTGCGCCGTGTCTATCTGCTGCAGGTCTGCGGGCTGCCGATGACGCCCGTCGACGAACTGGGCGGCGACTACGAGCAGTTGCTGGAGATGTTCGAGTCGACGGCCCAGCAGTCGCACCTGGTGTGGCACTACGACCACGCCGGCGCCTACGTCCCGGTCGACTTCCCGCACCCGCTCTCCAACGACGACCTGCTGGCCGGCGGCGGCCCCCTGGGCTCCTCCCAGGCCCTGCTCCGCGAGCTGGAGTACGTCGCCCCGGCCATCGGCATCGACCCCGCCAACCCCCCTGCGGCGCCGGAACCGCCACGCGCCCCCACGGAGTTGGAGGAGCCGGCCGTCCCGGCGCCGTACGACCCCAGCCCCTTCGCCCGGGAGCGGCACGTGTGGCTCGGCCTGCACGCGGCGGCGACGCGGAGTCTGGCGCAGGGGTCGATGATCGTCTTCAGCTGAGGCTCAGCCGAGCTGCGCCAGGCCCCGCTTCAGGTCCTCGGCGTTCATGACCGGGGTGTAGCTGATCTCGGCTTCCATGTCGAGGAAGAACGGCTCGGCGATCGCCGGCATCTGCGCGCTGTCCTGCATGTCGAAGACCAGGAACATGGTGCGCTTGCCGTGGTCGGTGGTGAAGTAGGCCGCCTCGGGCTTGACGTGCTCGATGGACTCCTGGACCAGCTTGGTCAGGGTGCCGTTCCGGATGGCCTCGTTCGTCTTCTCCGTGTTCATGGACGCCTTGAGCAGTACGCGCATCGCACTCACCTTCTTCTGATCGACGCACACACGTGCACAACTCCACCCTATGCCCGAAATGCAACGATCGCCCGCGCAGGCCTGAGGAGCGGCCGGCTACGGCAGCGAGCTGAGCGGTACCGCGAACACCGTGCGCAGACCCGGCCATTCGGTCAGTGACCAGACCTGGCCGGTGTTCCACCACAGCGACAGGGCCTCCCCGTGCTCCGCCCAGCACTGGTACGTGCCGCCACAGGTGGGTGTGGAGCTGCTGGTGGTCTGTCCCCACAGGTGCCCGTGCACTCCCGAGGTGTTCGACGCGTGGACGACGTACCAGGTCCTGTTGTGCGCTAGGACGCCCTGGATGTTGCCCACGCCGCTCTGGAACGCCTCGTGCGCGCCGACCTCCGTCCCCGCACCCCCCGCGGAGCTGTTGCCGAGCAGGTAGTCGCTGCCGAAGTCGTAGCGGACCAGCCGGGCCTTGGTCCCGTTGTTGAGGTACTCGGCGGTGACCAGGCTGTTCGGGACGCTGCTGCGGTCGAGGGAGATGCTGTCGAAGCAGGGCGTACCGGTGTTCTGGCCCCCGGTGCAGGTGGTGTCGTAGCCGTAGGAGCCGATGGCGGGCATGACGTACTGGTAGCCCCATGCCGAGTACCCGCCGTCCACCTTGCCGACGGTGGTGCCGTTCACCGACGCCTGGAGGATGTGGCTCATGCTGAACACGTACAGCCCGTTGTTGCTGCCCTCCTGGCCGGAGACGAACAGTTTGTCGCCGTACCAGGCGATGCCGCCGGCGTGCGCCTGGACCGCGTGGTAGTTCTCGCCGCCGGAGGTCGGGGTGACCAGAAGCACCCAGCGGTACTTGGGCGCCGAGGGGTTGTTGTAGTCGATGAAGGCCACCCGGACCGTGTTGTGCAGGTGGCCCGTGCTCTCGTCCGTGGGGCCGACGTAGCTCCAGGCCGACAGCAGGAGCTTGTTGGTGCCCCAGGCACCGTCGTCGTCCGCGTCGCCGGAGCTGGTGATGGACTGCGGGTGCCAGTCCTCCGTGGTGGCGTCACCGGTGTCCCAGCAGAAACTGGTGCTCGCGGTGGGCTGCGTCGGCAGGGTCTCCGCTTCCGCCGCATCGCAGGAGCGGGTGGAGTGGTTGGCGCTGTTGAGAACCTCGGTCACACCCACGTTGTTCAGCTTGGAGTCGAGGTTGGCGGTGGTCGCGGGTGTGACCGGGTGCCACGTCAGGCCGAAACCTGACGAACTGACCGCCTGGAGCGGGTCCTTGTACGGGGTGTCGGCCGTGGCCGTGGCCGCCGCGAACAAGGTCACTCCGCTGGTCAGCAGGGCGAGAAGTGAGACGCGCAGGGAACGCCTGGGGCGCATGTGGTCCCTTCCAGGAAGTGGAGCCTGCCGTCCGCGTCCTGGCCCGGAGCCCCACCTCCGCTGTGGAGTCGGACTGGTCGGAGTGATCGTAGACGGGAAGGCTCGAACTGCCGTCCCCTTTTTCGCCGTTCACGGCCGTCATCCCCGCAGCGGGGTGAGCCCCCCGGCGGCCCGGGAGGCTCACGGGGTGGTCAGAACACCGGCGTCCCGTCCTGCGTCAGGCGCCAGTTCGTCACCGCGAAGTCCGCCGGGTTCAGGGCGCCCTTGGACGTCACGTAGTCGATCATCAGCTGGCGGATCTCGTTCGTGGAGCTGTACGCGATGTCCGCCGAGGCGATGTGCGGGTAGCCCGAGCCGCCGTTGGCGCGGTAGTTGTTGACGGCCACGACGAAGACCTGGTCGTCGGCGACCGCCGTGCCGTTGTAGGTGAGGTTCTTGATGCGGGAGCCCTCGGGCTGGGCGATGTCGATGTCGTACGAGACGCCCGCCGCCGTGTCGTACATGTAGTCCCAGAAGTTGTTGGCGTTGGTCAGCGTCGCGGTGTCGACCTTCGTGCCGGACGGGACCAGGTGGTAGTACTTCGCCGCGTACTCCAAGTAGTCCTTCAGCTGGGCGCCGGTGAGCTTCTTGCCGTAGAGGGTGTTGTCGTAGATGTAGAGCCCGGCGATGTCCTTGATCGTGACGCTGCCCGCGGGGATGTCGGCCGTGCGGGAGAAGGGCGCGGCGACCGAGATCAGCGGGAGGGCCGCATCGGACGTCGACAGGCCCCCCTTCACCGTGGCCGTCTGGACCTGGTGGATGAAGTCCATGATCGGTACGTCCTTCCAGCAGGACTCCGCCGCCGAGAGGTCCTCGGTGCAGGTGCCGACCGGGGTGTTGACGTACTTCACGACCAGCTGGTGGTCGGCCTGGAGGAGCTTCTTGATCTCCGGGTCCTCGTCCACCGTGTTGGGGTTGAGGGTCTGCGCCGTCTTGGAGGTGACCTTCCAGCGGCCGTGCTCCAGCTCGACCTCGAAGTCGAAGACGCTGAGCCGGTAGCCCCAGCAGTACGGCTCGGAGAGCAGGACGTCCTCGCCGGTCTCCGCGTTCTTGACGGTGTAGGAGGGGACCTCGACGTGGGTGTGGCCGACCAGGATCGCGTCGATGCCGGGGACCTGCTCGGCGACGAGGTTGGAGGCGTTCTCGACGTAGGGCAGTTCGTCGCCGTAGGAGGAACTGCCGTCCAGGCCCGAGTGGTCGGTCAGGAAGACCACGTCACAGCCCAGCGCGCGCAGCCGCGGCACGTACTTCTTCGCCTGCTCGACGAGCCCCGGGAAGACCATCTTCCCGCTGACGTTGTCCTTGTCCCACAGCGCGATACCGGGGTTGGTCAGGCCGAGGATGCCGACCTTGATGTCGGGGGCGCCGGGGACGCAGATGCGCTTGACGGTGTACGGGTGGAAGGCCGGCCGCAGGGTCTTCGCGTCGAGGGCGTTCGCGCCGAGCAGCGGGAAGTGACACTGCTTCTCGAACTTGCGGAGCGTCTCGATGCCGTAGTTGAACTCGTGGTTGCCGAGGGCGGCGGCGTCGTAGCGCATGTGGTTCATGGCGACGGCCATGGGGTGCTTGGGCCCCTTCTTGCCGTCCTTGCCGGTGATCGGGTCGACCCGCGCGAAGTAGTACGCGAGCGAGGTCCCCTGGATGATGTCACCAGCGTCGACGAGCAGGACGTGCTCCTCGCCCTTGGCCTCACGCTGCTGCTTGATGAGCGTGGCGACGCGGGCGACACCGACGGAGTTGCCGGCCTTGTCGCTGTAGGCCGCGTCCTTGTAGTAGTCCCAGTCGAAGACGTGGCTGTGCAGGTCGGTGGTGCCCAGGATGGAGAACGACCAGGTCTTCCGGTGCTGCTCGGGCGCGCGCTCGGCGGCCTGCGCGGTACCGCTGCCGACCGCTCCCGCGGCGGCGACGGCGGCCCCGGTGACGGCCGACTTCTTCACGAACTCCCGGCGGTTGAGCGGACTTGCGGGCATACGGGCTCCTGGGAACGGAGGGACTGGAGAGGGCGCGGCGGCGGGACTACCCGCGTAGATGGTTGCGCCCCGTCACTTCCGTACGGAACCAGGAGCAAGCCATGGGCCGGTCAAGGAAGTCCATGACCGGCCCAACTGACCACATACAAAAGGGGCCTAAAGGAACGAGTTGATCTCGATCGTCTCGTCCCGGCCCGGGCCCACGCCGATCGCGGAGATCGGCGCGCCCGACATCTCCTCCAGCGCCTTCACGTAGTTCTGGGCGTTCTTCGGCAGGTCGGAGAACGACTTGGCCTTGGTGATGTCCTCGTTCCAGCCCGGGAGGTACTCGTAGACCGGCTTGGCGTGGTGGAAGTCGGTCTGGGAGTAGGGGAGTTCCTCGACGCGCCGGCCGTCGATCTCGTAGGCGACACAGACCGGGATCTCGTCCCAGCCGGTGAGGACGTCGAGCTTGGTGAGGAAGAAGTCGGTCAGGCCGTTGACGCGGGTGGCGTAGCGGGCGATGACCGCGTCGAACCAGCCGCAGCGCCGGTCACGACCGGTCGTCACGCCCCGCTCGCCGCCGATGCGGCGCAGCGCCTCGCCGTCCGCGTCGAACAGCTCGGTCGGGAAGGGACCCGAGCCGACACGGGTCGTGTACGCCTTGAGGATGCCGATGACCCGGCTGATCTTCGTCGGCCCGACGCCGGCGCCGGTGCAGGCACCGCCCGCGGTC
Source organism: Streptomyces sp. NPDC006476 (assembly GCF_040612015.1). Lineage (NCBI taxonomy): Bacteria > Bacillati > Actinomycetota > Actinomycetes > Kitasatosporales > Streptomycetaceae > Streptomyces > Streptomyces sp. NPDC006476. The sequence continues at coordinate 48,396 of NZ_JBEXPK010000042.1, forward strand.
GGGTTCGAGGACGTCACGAACGGATACGTGCCGTGGTCGATGTCCAGGAGCGTGCCCTGGCCGCCCTCGAAGAGCACGACCTTGTTCTCCTCCAGCGCCTGGTTGAGGACCAGTACGGTGTCGGCGACGTACGGCCTGAGCTTGTCGGCGTACTCCAGCAGCTCCCCGACCACCTGGTCGACGGCGATCGCGCGCCGGTTGTACAGCTTGGTGAGCATCTGGTTCTTGACGTCGAGCGCCGCCTCGACCTTCTGGGTGAGGATCGACTCGTCGTAGAGGTCCTGGACCCGGATGCCGACGCGGTTGATCTTGTCCGCGTAGGTCGGGCCGATGCCGCGTCCGGTGGTGCCGATCTTCCGCTTTCCGAGGAAGCGTTCCGTCACCTTGTCCACCGTGACGTTGTACGGCGTGATGATGTGGGCGTTGCCACTGATCAGGAGCTTGGACGTGTCGACGCCGCGGGCGTTCAGTCCGCTCAGCTCGGAGAGCAGGACCGACGGGTCGACGACGACACCGTTGCCGATGACCGGGGTGCACCCCGGCGAGAGGATCCCGGAAGGGAGCAGGTGAAGGGCGTACTTCTGATCGCCCACGACCACCGTGTGGCCGGCGTTGTTGCCGCCCTGGTAGCGCACCACGTAGTCGACGGAGCCGCCTAGCAGGTCCGTCGCCTTTCCCTTGCCTTCGTCACCCCACTGAGCACCGAGCAGCACAAGTGCGGGCACGCGCGTACACCCCTTCCGGGCGGGGCATGTCCAAGGTCAGGGGCGTACGCGTAGGGTTTCCCGCCGCGTGCACCACGACCGGCCGCGAGCATCGTTGGCCGCGAACCGTCGGACCGGATGGCCCCGGAATAGACGAAGCCCCTGGCGCAATAGCGCAAGGGGCTCTTGCACAAAGATGCTACCCGAGGAAGCGAGGCAGGACCGAGGTGGCGACTTCCGCGACTTCCGAGGCGAGTTCCGACCAGCTGCTGGTGGTGATCGATCCGGCGGCCCGCCGGACGGACGGGGAGTCGGTACGCATCGCGAAAGACGTGCTCAGCGCGGGTGCGCAGACAAAGGTCTGTCTGCCGGAGGGACCGGAGGAGTTCGCCCGGGCGCTGATCAGGCGGGGCTCGCGACGGCCGGTGGTGGTGGGTGACGACCGGGCTCTGGTGCGTGCGGTGTCCGTGCTGCACCGGCGGCGGGAACTGGCCGGATGTGCGCTGTCGATGGTGCCGGTGGGGGCCGCGCTGACGGTGGCCGGGGCGCTGGGGGTGCCCATGGGGACGGTGGCGGCGGCGCGGGCGGTCCTGGACGGGGCCGAGCGCCGGCTGGACCTCCTGGTGGACGACAGCGACGGTGTGGTCCTGGGCGCGCTGCGGATTCCCTCGGTGGTCCAGCGGGAGCCGGTCGTCGAGGAGGGGCGCCCCTGGCTGCGTACGGCCCAGTCGCTGGTACGGACCCTGGTCCCGGCCCGCGAGACCACGCTCCCGGCACCCCGGCCGGCCCGTCTGCGCGTCGAGGTCGACGGCGTCACGCTGGTGGACCTGGACCAGCCGGTGGAGACGGTGTCGGTGACCCCGGGCGCCTGCGGGGTGGCCGAGGTGGAGGTCCGCCCCCTGTCGGTGGGCGCGGAGGCCTCACCGCTCCTGGCCCGGGGCCGCACGGTGAGCGTCTCCGGGGCGGACTTCCGCTACCGGGCGGACGCGGGCGTGTGGGGGCCGGTGCGCAGGCGGACGTGGACGGTGTGGGAGGGGGCCTGGGGGCTTACGGTGCCGGCGTCTCGGTAGGGGGAACCCGAAAGCCGGAGACGGGCGGCCACTCACCACTCAGGACGGCCGGTCGACTGCGCCGCCTTCATCGGTCTCGTCCTTGAGGCCCACCCCCGTCAGCCCCAGCGCCCGACCCCGCTCCATGAGCCCCGCCAGCTTCCCCGCCGCCGTCTCGTAGGTGAGCCCTGAGGGCGGCCGGATGTTGCTCAGACAGTTCCGGTCGGCGTCCGTCGTCACGCCCGGGACCGGCCGGTGGGTCAGATAGGCGCCCAGGGAGTCGGCCGCCGACATGCCGGGCCGTTCACCGACGAGGACCACGACCATCGTCGCCCCCATCGCGGACGCGACGTCGTCACCGAGGGCCACCCGGGCCTGTTCGGCCAGGACCACCGGTGCGATGCTCCACCCGGTCAGCCGCGCCGACGTCTCCCGCACCATCGCGGCCGCGTGCTCGTGCACCGCCCTGCTGGACAGCCCGTCCGCCACCACGAACACCACGTCCCAGTCGCCGGTCGGCAGATGCGCGCGGTCCACGGCCTGCAGCCGGCGGCCCAGGTCGGGGCGCTGCAGATAGGTCAGCCGGTCGCGCGCCGCGCTGCGCACCCGTACCGTCGGCGTCCCGCTCAGCCCGGCCGCGACCACCTCCGGCTCGAAGGGCGAGTGCACCGCGTCCCGGGCCGCGGCGTGCGCGGTCTGGAGTTCCAGGCGATGCACGGTGGGCAACCCGGAACCCGCCCGGCCCAGTCCGATGCGTGCTTGGGTGTGCCGCCGCATCGCGGCCCACAGGGGCGGATCGTCGGCGGACACCGCCGCCTGGGTGTCCGTCATGCCGCCAGTTCCCTTCCGATCGCCGTCAGCGGATGCGAGGTCACCTCACGGATCCGGCCCCGCTCGTCCAGCAGCCCGGTCGACTCCAGCCAGGTCTCGAACTCCGGCGCCGGGCGCAGGCCGAGCACCTCCCGGAGGTACAACGCGTCGTGGTAGGAGGCCGACTGGTAGTTGAGCATGATGTCGTCGCCGCCCGGTGTGCAGATCACGAAGGACGCGCCCGCGACGCCGAGCATGGTGAGCATGGTGGCGACGTCGTCGTCATCGGCGTCCGCGTGGTTGGTGTAGCAGATGTCCAGGCCCATCGGCAGGCCGAGGAGCTTGCCGCAGAAGTGGTCCTCCAGCGCGGCCCGGAGGATCTGCCGGCCGTCGTACAGGTACTCCGGGCCGATGAAGCCGACCACCGTGTTCACCAGCAGCGGCCGGTACCGGCGCGCGACCGCGTACGCCCTCGCCTCCACCGTCTGCTGGTCCACCCCGTGGTGCGCGTCCGCCGACAGGGCGCTGCCCTGTCCCGTCTCGAAGTACATGACGTTGTCGCCGACCGTCCCCCGGCCGAGCGCCCGGGCCGCCTCGTACGCCTCGTCCAGCAGGTCGAGCGTCACGCCGAACGCCGCGTTCGCCTTCTGCGTGCCGGCGACGGACTGGAAGACGAGGTCCACCGGGGCGCCGCGCTCCATCAGGTCCACGCTCGTCGTGACGTGGCACAGCACGCAGGACTGGGTGGGGATGGCGTAACGGCGGATCACCCCGTCGAGCAGCTCCAGCAGGTCCCGTACGGCCTTCGGGCTGTCCGTCGCCGGGTTGATGCCGAGCACCGCGTCACCGGAGCCCAGCAGCAGACCGTCGAGGAGAGCCGCGGCCACGCCCGCCGGGTCGTCGGTGGGGTGGTTCGGCTGCAGCCGTGTCGCCAGCCGCCCCGGCAGCCCGATCGTCGACCGGAACGCCGTCACCACCCGTGTCCTGCGGGCGACGGACACCAGGTCCGCGTTCCCCATCAGTTTGGACACCGCCGCGACCATCTCCGGTGTCAGCCCCGGCGCCAGCGCCGTGAGCGCCGGGCCGTCGGCCGCCAGCAGCCAGTCGCGGAACTCGCCGACCGTCAGGCCGGCCACCGGTGCGAAGGCGGCCGCGTCGTGCGTGTCGAGGATCAGCCGGGTCACATCGTCGGTCTCGTACGGGATCACCGGCCGGGTCAGGAAGGTCGCCAGCGGCACCTCCGCCAGGGCCCAGCGCGCCGCGACCCGCTCCTGGGCGCTCGCGGCGGCGATTCCTGCGAGGCGGTCACCGGAGCGTTCGGGGCTCGCCGCGGCCAGCAGCCGGGCGAGCGAGTCGAAACGGAAGCGGTGACCGCCGAGGGTGGACGTGTAGCTCATGGCGGCGACCGTACGGGCCGTGTGTTGCGGCCGGATTTCTAAAGGTCTGATTGACAAACATTTAATGCTAGGACGCCCTTGCGCGACTCATTCGGGCTGCAGAGTTCCGGTCCAGCACAGCTATGGACCACCAGGAGAGAGGCCACCCGATGGCAGTGGACGAAGGACTCGCCCCGACGGCGAAGACGGCCGGCACGGAGACGGTTCACCGACTGAAACCCAACGCCGTGGGCCTCCTGGGCGTGGTCTTCATGGCCGTCGCGACCGCCGCGCCGATCACCGCGATGACCGGCAACGTGCCCTTCATGGTGTCGTCCGGCAACGGCATCGGCGCACCGGCCAGTTACGTGGTCGCAATGGTCGTCCTGGCAATCTTTTCCGTCGGCTTCACCTCGATGGCCCAGCACATCACCTCCACCGGCGCCTTCTACGGCTTCATCTCCTACGGCCTCGGCCGCACCGCGGGGCTGGCGTCGGGGCTGCTCGCGACCTTCGCCTACGCCGTGTTCGAGCCGGCGCTGATCGGCATCTTCTCGACCTTCGCCACCGGAACCCTCAAGGATCAGACGGGACTTGACATCCCGTGGTGGGCGTTCGCGCTGGTGATGCTCGCCGTCAACGCGACGGGCACCTGGTTCGGCGTCTCGGTCGCCGAGAAGCTCCTCGTGGTCCTGCTCGGCACCGAGGTGACCGTGCTCGCGGCGATGGCGATCTCGGTCGCGCTGCACGGCGGCGGCCCGCACGGCTTCACCTTCGGCCCGGTCAACCCGGTCAACGCGTTCAAGGGCACGTCCGCGGGACTCGGTCTGTTCTTCGCCTTCTGGTCGTGGGTCGGCTTCGAATCGACGGCGATGTACGGCGAGGAGTCCCGCGACCCGAAGAAGATCATCCCCAAGGCGACGATGATCAGCGTGCTGGGCGTCGGTGTCTTCTACGTCTTCGTCTCCTGGATGGCCATCATCGGCAACGGAGAGACGGAAGCCGTCAAGGTCGCCTCGTCGGCGAACCCGCTCGCACTGTTCTTCAACCCCACCGAGCGCTACGTCGGCCACTGGGCGGTCGACCTCATGCAGTGGCTGATGATCACGGGCTCGCTCGCCTGCGGTATGGCCTTCCACAACTGCGCCTCCCGCTACATGTACGCCCTGGGCCGCGAAGGCGTGCTCCCCGCACTGCGGAACACCGTCGGCCGCACCCATGCCCGGCACGGCTCCCCGCACATCGCGGGCCTGGTGCAGACGGGGGTGAGCGCGGTGCTGATCGTCGGGTTCTGGCTCACGAGCAAGGACCCTGCCAACGCCCTCTACGTCCTGCTCGCCATCCTCGGCACCATGGCGATCCTGATCGTGCAGGCGGTGTGCTCGTTCGCGGTGCTGGTCTACTTCCGCGGCCACCACCCCGAGAGCCGGCACTGGTTCAGGACCTTCACCGCACCACTCGTCGGCGGCGTCGCGATGCTCGCGGTGGTGCTGCTCCTGGTCTCCAACATGAGCGTCGCGGCCGGCTCGGAGTCCGGCTCGCCGCTGCTGAAGGCGACACCGTGGCTGGTCGCCCTGGTCGCGGCGACCGGTGTCGGCTACGCCCAGTACCTCAAACGACGGTCCCCCGAGCGGTACGCCCTGCTCGGACGGACGGTGCTGGAGGAGACCAAGGAACGGTAGCCACAGCCGGCCACACCCGCGCCCGTCACCCTCCGGAACAGGTGACGGGCGTGGGCTTCCGGCTTCAGCCCGACCCGAACCGCTTCTCCCGGTGCACCCGCCACCGCTCCATCATCTCCGCGACCTCGCTCTCGACGAACTCGAAGAACGCGAGGGTCTCGGCCATGCGGCGGCCGGCCGGGGTGTCGGGGCCGAGGCTGGTCACGCCCTCGCGCAGGGCGCCCTCCCAGCGCTTGATGATGGCCTCGCGGTTGGTGAGCGCCTCGTACCACTGGTCGCCGTGCACCCGGTACCGCTCCCGACGCGACCCCGGCTCCCGCTCGCGCGAGACCATGTGGGTCATGGTCAGGTAGCGCACCGCCCCCGACACCGCCGCCGGGCTGATCCGCAGCTGTTCGCCGAGTTCGGACGAGGTCATCACCCCCGCGTCGGAGGAGAGCAGCGCCGCGAAGACCCGGGCCGGCATGCGCTGCATCCCCGCCTCGACGAGCTGCGCGGCGAAGCTCTCCACGAACTTCGAGACCGCCTCCGTGTCCCGCCCCACCTCGTCCGTCATGGGAACCACCCTAACCGGGCTTCGAAGACTTCCGTATCTTCACAAATTTCTGAAAGAAGCGTACGTTCTGAAGCATGACGAAGGCAATCACGGTCGCCGGGCTGCACAAGTCCTTCGGCCGTACCCACGCCCTGGACGGCCTGGACCTGGAGGTCGAGGCCGGCGAGGTGCACGGCTTCCTCGGCCCGAACGGCGCAGGGAAGTCCACCACCATCCGCGTCCTGCTCGGCCTGCTGCGCGCCGACTCCGGCGCCGCGCAGGTCCTGGGCCGCGACCCGTGGCAGGACGCGGTGGAGGTGCACCGCCGGATCGCGTACGTCCCCGGGGACGTGACCCTGTGGCGCAACCTCTCCGGCGGCGAGGTCATCGACCTCTACGGCCGACTGCGCGGCGGCCTCGACCCGGCCCGCCGCGCCGACCTGGTCGAACGCTTCGAGCTGGACCCGACCAAGAAGGGCCGCGCCTACTCCAAGGGCAACCGGCAGAAGGTCGCCCTGGTCGCCGCGTTCGCCTCGGACGTCGACCTGCTGATCCTGGACGAGCCGACCTCGGGCCTGGACCCGCTGATGGAGGAGGTCTTCCAGCGCTGCGTGGAGGAGGAGCGGGAGCGCGGCCGGACGATCCTGCTCTCCTCCCACATCCTCAGCGAGGTCGAGGAGTTGTGCGACCGGGTCAGCATCATCCGCAAGGGCCGTACCGTCGAGACGGGCTCCCTCGCCGACCTTCGCCATCTGACCCGGACCAGCGTCACGGCCGAACTCGCTGGCGCCCCCAACGGGTTGGCGCGGCTGCCCGGCGTGCACGACCTCGACGTCCAGGGGCGCCGGGTCCGGCTCCAGGTCGACACGGACAAACTCGACGCCGTCCTCAGGTCGTTGACGGAATCCGGCGTACGGTCGCTGACCTCCACTCCCCCCACGCTGGAGGAGCTGTTCCTGCGCCACTACCAGGAGGCGTGATGACCTCCCTCGCCGGAACGGGCACGCTGCTGCGGTTCTCGCTCCGCCGCGACCGGGTGCTGATCCCGGTGTGGGTGGCGGTGAACGCCCTGATGGTCCTGTCCATGCCGAACACGCTCAAGGGCCTGTACGGCACCGAGGCCGAGCGCACCGATCTGCTGCACCAGGTCGCCACCAACTCCTCCTTCCGCGCGCTGATCGGACCCGCCTTCGGTACGGACCTCGGCGCCCTGACCGCCTGGCGCGTCGGCGTCTACGCGGGCGCGCTCGCCGCCGTCACCGCCCTGCTGGTCGTCGTACGGCACACCCGGGACGAGGAGGAGAGCGGCCGGCAGGAACTCATCGCCTCCGGCGCCGTGGGCCGCCGCGCCTCGCTGACGGCGGCACTGCTCGCGGCGGCCGTCGCGAGCGGCGTGCTCGGTCTGCTGGTGGCGGCGGGGCTGGCAGGACAGGGCGCCACGGGGGCGCTCGCCTTCGGCCTCGGACTGGCGGGCGTGGGGATGGTCTTCGCGACGCTGGCGGCGATCGTCGCGCAGGTGACGGAGAGCGCGCGGCTCGCGCGGGGCCTGACGGCCGGGCTGCTGGGCGCCGCGTTCGTTCTGCGCGCGGCGGGCGACGCGGCGAGGACGGACGGCTCCTCGGCGTGGACCTGGGTGTCGCCCCTGGGCTGGCTGGAGAACCTGCGGGCCTTCGCCGGTGAACGCTGGTGGGTGCTGGGGCTGTTCGCGGCGGCGGCGGTGGGGCAGGGCGCGGTGGCGTACGCGCTGGCGGGCCGCCGTGACGTGGGCATGAGCTTCCTGCCGACGCGGCCGGGACCGGCGACGGGACGGCTCGGAACCGCGGCCGCGCTGGCCTGGCGGCTGCAGCGGGGAAGTGTCCTCGGCTGGTCGACCGGCTTCTTCCTGGCCGGGGTGGTCTACGGCGGCCTCACGGACGGCGTGGCCGACCTGGTTGGCGACAACGAGCAGGCCCGGGAGATCGTCGAGAGGATGGGCGGGCAGAGCGGCATCACGGACGCGTTCCTCGCCTCGATGACCGGGATGCTGGGGCTGGTGGCCGCCCTGTACGTCGTCGCCTCGGTGCTGCGGCTCAGCGGTGAGGAGACCTCGGGGCGCGCCGAACCGGTGCTCGCGAACGCGGTGGGCCGGCTGCGATGGGCCGCCGGCCACCTGACGATCGCCTTCGGAGGCGCCGTACTGATCATGATCCTGGCCGGACTGGGCTTCGCCGTCGGCTACGGCCACCAGGTCGGGCCCGTCCTGGGCGCCTGCCTGGTGCAGGTCGCCGGGGTGTGGGTGATCGGCGGGGTGGCGGTGCTGCTGTTCGGACTCCTGCCCCGGGCGGCCGTGGCGGCATGGGGGGTCGCGGGGGCGGTCCTGCTGATCGGCTGGATCGGACCGGCACTGGACGTACCGCAGGCGGTGCTGGACGTGTCACCGTTCGGGCATCTGCCGAAGCTGCCGGGCGGGTCGATGGAGTGGGGTCCGGTGCTGGTGCTGCTCGCGGTGGCCGCCGTGCTGGTGGCTGTCGGGCTGGCGGGGCTGCGAAGGCGGGACGTGACCACCTGACCGGGAACCCTCGGGCGGCCTTCGTACGTCCCTCCCGGACATGGGACAACGTACGGAGGCCGCCGCGGGCTGTCTGACCGCGGCCCTCGGCGCGGGCGCGGGGCTCGCGGTGTGGGCCGTGGACGTCCGGGCCCGGCTCTGGCGGTTCGAGCGGGCTCCGGACTGGAAGGTGCTCTACGCCGAGCTGCCGCTGGCGGTCCTGGGCGGGACCGCCGTCGCGCTCGGGCTCTGGGCCCTGGTGCGCCGTATCAGACCGTGACGTCGAGCCCCTGGAGCCCACGGATCACGAAGTTGGGCTTGCGTACGGGCTCTTGGGCGAGGCTCAGGGCGGGGGCCTTCTCCAGGAGGGCCGTCATCGAGGCGGCCAGTTCGATACGGGCGAGCGGCGCGCCGATGCAGTAGTGGATGCCGGCGGAGAAGGAGATGTGCGGGTTCTCCGTGCGGGTGAGGTCGAGCCGCTCGGGGTCGCGGAACACCTCGGGGTCGTGGTTGGCCGAGCCGAAGAGCATCGCGATCTCGGCGCCGCGCGGAATGGTCGTCCCGTCGATCTCGATGTCGTCCAGCACCCAGCGTTCGAAGAGCTGGAGCGGGGTGTCGTACCGCATCAACTCCTCGATCGCGGACGGGATCAGGGAGTGGTCGGCGCGCAGGGCCGCCAGCTGGGCGGGGTTGCGGAACAGGGCGTACCAGCCGTTGACCGTGGCGTTGACGGTCGCCTCGTGACCGGCGTTGAGGAGCAGCACGGCGGTGGAGATCATCTCCTGCTCGGTCAGCCGGTCGCCCTCGTCATGGGCGGCGATGAGACCGGAGATGAGATCGTCGCCCGGCTGCTCGCGCCGCTCGGCGATGAGCTCGCGCAGATAGTCCGAGAACTCCACGGAGGCCTGGACGGCCCTGCGTGCCGTCTCCTCGGACGGGTTCAGCTCGTACATCCCGCAGATGTCCGCCGACCAGGGCCGGAGCGGGGCCCGGTCCGCCTCCGGGATGCCCAGCATCTGGGCGATGACGGCGACGGGGAGCGGCTCGGCGACATCGGTGAGGAGATCGCCGCCGCCCTTCTCGACGAGCCGCTCCACGAGATCCCCGGCGAGCTCGCTCACGTACGGCTTGAGCTGCTCGACCGTCCTCGGCGTGAACGCCTTCGACACGAGCCGGCGGATCCGGGTGTGGTCCGGCGGTTCGAGATCGAGCATGCCGTGGTCGTTGAGCGTGTGGAACGGCTCGTGCTCGGGCGGAGGCGGGGTGCGGCCGAAGTCCTCGTGGTCGAACCGGTGCAGGTACGTCCGCCCGAGCCGCCGCTCCCGCAGCAGCGCCGAGACGTCCGCGTGGTGTGGGACAAGCCACTGGTTCGTGGGCTCGAAGTACCGCACACGGCCCTTGGCACGGAGTTCGGCATAGGCGGGGTAGGGGTCGGCGACGAACGTCGGGTCCCAGGGGTCGAAGGCTGCCATGCGGGGAAGCTAACCCGGGGCACCGGGCTCTGACCAGGGGGGTTCCTGCAGCGAGCGGAGACCCGTGTCGAGCAGGCGGGCCGCGCGGTGGACGTCGGCCGTCACCTCGTCGTACAGCTGCTCCGGTGTCTCGGTGCGGTTCAGGTGGCGGTGCAGCGACTGGAACTGCAGCGGCCACAGGGCCAGCAGCGCGGCCGCGGCGATCCGGGGTTCGGGAGCGTCCGGGGTCGTGCCCGTGCGGTGGGCCAGGATCTCGGCGGCGACGGTGACCTGCTGGGCCGTCATGTCGTGGTGGTAGGCGCGCAGCGACGGGGTGGACCTGGTGAGCGCGGCGAAGCGCAGCAGGGCCGCCTTCGCCTCCGCCGGGTCCTCCTGCGCGGCCAGCCAGGAGGTGAGGGCGGCCAGTTCGGCGGAGAGGATCTCCAGGACGGCCTCGACCGGTGAGCGGGCCGGGTCGGGCAGAACGGTCCGCAGGGAGTCGAGGGTGCTCGCCCCCAGGTCCAGGACCAGTGACTCCTTCGTCGGGAAGTGGTTGAACACCGTCTTCTCCGACACCCCGCAGGCCTCGGCGATCTCGGCCACCCGCACCGCGTCGAAACCCCGCTCCAGGAACATCTCGGTGGCCGTGTCCGACAGCCGCTGCCGCAGCTGCCGCTTCTTGCGCTCCCGCAGCCCCTCCCCGGCCGGCTCCTCCTCCCGGCGGCGCAACGCCGTCCAGTCCACAGTGCGCGTGCTCATGGCTGGAGCTTAGAGGGCCACACTCCGGCCGGTTATTTTTACTGCTACAGTAATTTTTTAGTGACTGTAGATATCGCCATTTCGAGCCCGGACCGACCCGAGGAGCCCCATGAGCGCCATCCACATCGTCCGCGACTACCCCCACCCGCCCCACAAGGTCTGGCGGGCGGTCACGGATCCCGAGGTGATCCCGCAGTGGACGGCCACCGGGGCGGGTGCGCGGCCGGAGGGGTTCGCGACCGTGCCGGGCACGGTGTTCCGGTTCGTCGCCAGGCCGAAGCCGGGCTGGAGCGGCGTCGTGGTGTGCGAGGTGCTGGAGGCCCGGGAGCCCTCGCTGCTGCGGTACTCGTGGCAGGACGAGGGCGGCGGTGAGGTGACCGAGGTCGCCTACCGCCTCCAGCCGCACGCCGGCGGAACCCGCTTCACCTACGACCACACCGGCTTCACCGGCGCCGGAGGCTTCCTCATGGCGAGGATCCTCGGCAGCGTCCGGACCAGGATGCTCGACAAGGGCCTGCCCGCCGTCCTCGACCGGCTCGCCTAGCCCGGCGTCACCAGCCGTGCCTCGTACGCGAACACCGCCGCCTGGGTGCGGTCCCTCAGGCCCAGCTTCACCAGGACGCGGCTGACGTGGGTCTTGATCGTGGACTCGGCGACCACCAGGCGTTCGGCGATCTCGGCGTTCGACAGGCCCTGGGCGATGAGGACCAGGACCTCCGTCTCCCGGTCGGTGAGGTCGCCGTAGGCCGTCATGGCGGACTGCATCGGGCGCGGGGTGCCCGAGAGTTTCGAGAACTCCGTGATCAGGCGCTTCGTCACCGAGGGGGCCAGCAGCGCCTCGCCCGACGCCACCACCCGTACACCGTCGGCGAGTTGGCGGGCCGAGGCGTCCTTGAGGAGGAAGCCCGAGGCTCCCGCCCGCAGGGCCTGGTACACGTACTCGTCGAGGTCGAAGGTCGTCAGGACCAGGACCTTCGCCGTGGTGTCGGAGGCCACGATCTCCCGGGTCGCCTCGATCCCGTTCAGTTCGGGCATGCGGATGTCCATCAGGACCACGTCGGGGGAGAGTTCGCGGACGCGGTCCACGGCCTCGCGGCCATTGACCGCCTCCCCCACGACCTCGATGTCCGGCGTCGCGTTCAGCAGGACCGAGAAGCCCTCGCGCACCATCATCTGGTCGTCCGCGATCAGTACGCGGATGGTCATGCGTCCCCTTCACTCACGGTGGCGACGGGCAGGAACACCGTCACCTCATAGCCTCCCTCGTCCGTCCGGCCCGCCGTCATCTCGCCGTTCAGCATGGAGACCCGCTCCCGCATACCGGTGATGCCGTGCCCCGCGCCGGGTGAGGGCTTGACCAGCGACGGCTCGGGCGGCGGGGTGTTGACGACCCGCAGGCCGAGCCCGCCCAGCACATACGACACCTCCACCTTCGCCTCCGCGCCGGGCGCGTGCCGCAGGGTGTTGCTCAGCGCCTCCTGCACGATGCGGTACGCCGACAGCTCGACGCCCTGCGGGAGTTCGCGTATCGCTCCGGTCACCGTCTTGTCGACGGTCAGTCCCGCCTCGCGCACGTTGGCGAGCAGACCGTCGAGGTCGGCGAGCGTTGGCTGCGGGGCGTCCGGGGCCTCGTAGTCCTCGGCGCGCACGACGCCCAGCACGCGGCGCAGTTCGGTCAGCGCCGCCACCGCGTTCTCCCGGATGGTCGCGAACGCCTTCTCCAGCTCCGGCGGCGGGTTCTCCACCCGGTAGGGGGCGGCCTCCGCCTGGATGGCGACGACCGACATGTGGTGCGCGACCACGTCGTGCAGCTCGCGGGCGATCGTGGTGCGCTCCTCCAGAAGGGTGCGCCGGGAACGCTCGTGGGCGGTCACCGTCTGCTGGGCGTCCACCTCCTGCCGGGCCTGGCGGCGGATGTGCCAGACGGTGACGGCGAGAAGGACCAGGGCGGAGAGGAACAGCATCTCCATGGTGTTCGAAGGCATATAGCGTCCGCCCTCGAAGAAACTCTCCGCCGCGGCGCCGTAGACCGCCGTCAGCAGCCACATCCATGCCGCCGTGCGCGGCCGGGTGCGTATCGCCACGACGGTCAGCACCACCAGGTGGGCGACGAAGCTGCCCGGCAGCCACGGCCAGTCGTCGTTGAAACCGCCCGTCCACATCGCGGCGAACAGCGACACGGCCATCGACAGCCAGAACGCGGCGACGGGCCGCATCGCCGACAGCAGGACCGGGGCCATGGTGAGCAGGCCGAGGACCACGTTGACACCCGCGCCGCTGTCGTCGCTGTTGGAGGCGATGAGCAGCACGAGGGCCCCGGCCGCGATGACCAGGGCGTGCGGAGTCCAGGTCGCGTACTCCCGCCACCGGCCCGGCAGCCCGCGCACGAGCCGGCTGTCCGCGCCCAGGCGTGGCAGCGGGCGGTAGGCGAAGGCGCCTTTGAACAGGTCCTGCCGCAGCCCGCGCAGGGCGTCCGCGGCCGCCCGCACCTCGGGGCTGCGCGGCTTGTAGGGCTCGAACGCGCTGTCCGGCGGGTCCGGCGGCAGCGGCTGCGTGTGGGTCGTCTCGGTCACGCTCAAAAGGTAGGCGCGGGCCGGGGGCGCGGTCGTCACCAGTGAGGAGGGTCCTTCGGCCTCCCTCTCAGGTACTACGGCCGTTTCAGCCCCGCGTCAGTAGCCCGCCGGCCGCACCAGCCCCGACTCGTACGCGAACACCGCCGCCTGCGTACGGTCCCTCAGGCCCAGCTTCACCAGGATGCGGCCCACATGCGTCTTCACGGTCTGCTCGGCGACCACCAGCCGCCCGGCGATCTCCGCGTTCGACAACCCCTGCGCGATCAGCGCCAGCACCTCCGTCTCCCGCTCGGTCAGGTCGCCGACCCGGTCCTTGAGCGGGGCGTGAACCCTCCAGCTGGGAGAACTGGGCGATCAGCCGCCGGGTGATGCCGGGCGCGAGCAGGGCCTCGCCGGCCGCCACCACCCGTACCGCCTCCGCGAGCTTGTCCGCGGAGGCGTCCTTGAGCAGGAACCCGGAGGCGCCGGCCCGCAGCGCCGCGTACACGTACTCGTCGAGGTCGAAGGTGGTGAGCACCAGCACCTTGATCTCCGGGCGTTCGCCGGTGATGCGGCGGGTGGCCTCGATGCCGCCCAGTTCGGGCATGCGGATGTCCATCAGGACGACGTGCGGGGTGAGTTCGGCGACCTGGGCCACGGCGTCGAGGCCGTCCACCGCCTGGCCGACCACCTCGATGCCGGGCTGGGCACCCAGCAGCACGGAGAAGCCCCGCCGGACCATCTGCTGGTCGTCGGCGATGAGCACACGGATGGGACTGCTCGTCATGCGCTGTCGTCCTTCTCGGGGTCGGGCTTCCGCGGGCCCGGCTTCCGGGGTTCCGGCTTGTGGGGGTCGAGAGGGTCTGGAAGGCCCAGGAGATCGGGGCGAGCCAGGGCATCCGCTGCAGCGGGCTGCTGGTGTGCAGGGCGGCGCCGTCCGCCACGAGGGCGGTGACCAGCCAGTGGCCCAGCACGACGCCGAGGACGGCGAAGGCGCGCAGGGCGTCCACGGCCCGGTCGCGCTCGGGCGGGGTGGCGGCCTCGACGCGGGCGGCCATGCGTCGTACGGCGGTCCGGACGCGGTGCCGGCCCGGCACCTGACGGACCCTGGCGGGAGGACCACGGCGGCCACGACGAGGGTGGCGAGGGCGGCGCGGCGCCATCTGGATCCACCCGCCCGCACTGGCCGGGTGCCGCCCCCGGCCACCGCTTCCCGCGCCCCCGCCGCTCGCCCCATCGTCGTCTCCCCTCCCAGTTCGCCCGGCCATCGGGCTTGGCTGGTGGGGAAGTTACGGACGCGGGGGTGTCGTCGGCGTCCCGCCCGGGAGCTGTCCTGCGGAGTAGCTCGCAGGTACTACGGGTATGTGAGGGGCGGCTCAGAAGGCCAGTTGGGCGATCTCCTCCGCCACCACCGCGCAGGCGTCCACCGCCGGGTCGATGAGGGGGAAGTGGCCGACGTCCTCCAGGAGCGTGAGGCCCACGACCTCGCCGGCCTTCGCCGCCGCGTCCGCGTAGGACTCGGCCACCGCCTGCGGTACGACGAGGTCGCTCCGCCCCTGGACCAGCGTCGTGGCGATACCGGTGGGCAGCAGCAGCGCCGGGTCGGCGTACGGGCGCCGCTCAGCGAACTTGTCGTCGCCGCCCAGGAGTTGGCGCGCGGCGCCGGAGCAGACGTCCAGCTTGTCGGCCACCTCGAAGTCGGCGATGGGCGCCAGGGCCACCACACCGCGGAGCGCGGCGGGGGCGGCGGTGCGCCAGGGCGTGTCCGGCGGCAGGACATGGCGGGCCGCCGCCCACAGGGCGAGGTGGCCGCCCGCCGAGTGCCCGGTGAGCACCATGCGGCGCGGGTCGGCCTGCGGCAGCGCCTGCCGGGTGAGGGCCGGCAGCGCGTCCAGCGCCGCCGAGACGTCGTCGAAGGTATCGGGCCAACGCCCGGCCACCGCAGGGGAGTCGGAGCGCCCCGAGGTCCCGGTCCCGTCTCCCCGCCGGTACTCCACGCTCGCCACCGCGAACCCCCGCCGGGCCAGGAAGTCCGCGAACGGCGAGATGTGCCGCCGGTCGTACGGCGCCCGCCACGCGCCCCCGTGCAGGACGACGACCAGCGGAACGGCCGCCCCCGCTCCCGTCCCGCCACGCGGGGCGTAGAAGTCGATCAGCTGGTCGGGGTGGTCCCCGTACCCGGCGGTGGAGTCGGGGTCGACCGCCGGGTGCGAGAACGCCGACTCCTCCTCGGCGGCGGCACGGGCTGCTGCGGCGTCGTCCGGCATGCTCCAACCTCTCAGCGATGTAACGGAGTCAGGGCCCGGTGGGGAACCGGCCGTTGGCCGGGACGGTACCAGGCCGGTGACGTGCGCCGACACGCGGATGTCACGCTGGGTGAGGGGAAAACGGTTCTGTCGGACCATTTCCCCCTCACCCGCGCACCCGCGCCGGCTAGCACCCCACCGTCTCCCCCAGCACCCGGGCCGCCCGCTCCACCTCCGCGAAGGAGACGTACAGCGGTGTGAAGCCGAAGCGCAGGACGTCCGGGTGCCGGAAGTCGCCGACCACACCCCGCTCGATCAGCCGTTTCATGACTTCCCCGGCGTCCGCACAGCGCAGCGCCACCTGGCTGCCGCGCTCCTCGTGCGCGACCGGCGTCAGCGACTCCACGAGCCCCGCCGGCACGTACTCCTCCACGCACTCCAGGAAGAAGTCCGTCAGGGCGAGGGACTTGGCGCGTACCGCCTCGATCGGAACGCCGTCCCAGACGTCCAGCGCCGCCTCCAGGGCCAGCATGGACAGGATGTCCGGGGTACCGACGCGGCCCCGCAGCGCGCCCGGCGCCGGTTCGTAGTCCGGGCGCATGCCGAAGGGCTCGGCGTGCGAGTTCCAGCCCGGCAGCGGGGAGTCGAAGCGGTCCTGGAGGTCACGGCGGACGTAGAGGTACGCCGGTGAACCCGGGCCGCCGTTCAGGTACTTGTAGGTGCAGCCGACCGCCAGGTCCACGCCGTGCCCGTCCAGGCCGACCGGCAGCGCGCCCGCGCTGTGGCACAGGTCCCACACGCTGACCGCGCCCACCGCGTGCACCGCCGCCGTGAGCGAGGGCAGGTCGTGCAGCCGGCCCGTGCGGTAGTCGACATGGTTGAGCAGCACGGCGGCCGTACGGTCCGAGAGCACGCCCGGCACCTGTCCCGGCGTCACCGGGCGGAGTGTGCAGCCCGTCAGCCGGGCCGCGGACTCGGCTATGTAGCCGTCGGTGGGGAAGGTCGTCGCGTCGACGACGATCTCGTCACGGCTCTCCCCCGCCGACCGGGCCAGCCGCACCGCGCCCACAAGTGCCTTGAAGACATTGACACTTGTCGAGTCGCCGACCACGATCTGCCCGGCCGCCGCCCCCACCAGGGGGGCGATCCGGTCGCCGATCCGCTCCGGCGCCGTCCACCAGCCGCTCTCGTCCCAGGACCGGATCCTCAGCGAGCCCCACTGGCGTCGTACGACGTCGTCGACCCGGCCCGGGACGGCCGCGGGCAGCGCGCCGAGCGAGTTGCCGTCCAGGTAGACGACCTCGTCGAGGACGAACTCGCCGCGCACCGCGGCCAGTTCGTCGGCGGCGTCCAGTTTCTCCGCGCGCACCACGAACTCAGACATGTGACCGCGCCGTCCACAGCTCGGGGAACACGTTCTTCTGCGCGCGCTTCTCCAGCCAGGCAACCCCGGCCGAGCCGCCCGTGCCCGCCTTGGAACCCATGGCGCGGCGCGTGGCGACCAGGTGGTCGTTGCGCCAGCGCCACACCAGTTCGGCGACGTCGGTCAACGCCTCGCCGAGGCGAGCGAGTTCGGCGCTCTCGTCGCCCGCGTAGAGCGCGGTCCAGACCGCCTCGACCTCCTCCGAGGGCTCGTAGCGCCGCGAGACGTCGCGCCGCAGCACCACCTCGGGGATCGCGTGCCCGCGCCGGGCGAGCAGCCGCAGCACCTCGTCGTACAGGCTCGGCTCGTGCAGCGCCTTCTCCAGTTCCGCGTGGACGCGGGGCGCGCCGCGGTGCGGGACCAGCATGGACGCGGACTTGTCGCCGAGCAGGAACTCCATGCGACGGTACATCGCCGACTGGAAGCCGGAGCCCTCACCGAGGGCGGAGCGGTAGGAGTTGAACTGGGCGGGGGTGAGCTGGCCGAGCGGCTTCCAGGAGGCGTTCAGCGCCTCCAGTTCCCGCACGGAACGCTTCAGCGCGGCGATCGCGGTCGGCACGTCGTCCGAACGCAGGGCGCGCGCCGCCGTCTCCCATTCATGGACGATGACGGTGAACCACAGCTCCATGACCTGGGTCGTGACCAGGAAGACCATCTCTCCGGGGTCGTCGGAGAGGGTGTGCTGGAGGTGGGTGAGCACGTCCGCCTTGACGTAGTCCTCGTACGGCGTGGTGCCGGCGAAGTCGAGATGCGGGGTCTCTGGCTCCTGGGTCTCGTGAGCCTCGTGGGACATCGCTGTCTCCTGTGGTGTTCTCCGGGTAGCGGTCCGCCCCTGCCGTTACCGACACGGGGGCCCCGGTCCCCACCCGCATTCTTTTCAATGCCCCCCGGCATCGCAAGGCCCGCCTCGTCACACCGGACGGGCGGGCCTGGGAGGGACGGGTCAGCCGAGGGTCTGGGCCGCCGTGGGGGAGGAGTCCTTCAGGAACTGGGTGCAGCGCTCGTACTCCTCCTGCTCACCGATCGCGCCGGCCGCGCGGGCGAGGGCGTGCAGGGCGCGCAGGAAGCCGCGGTTCGGCTCGTGCTCCCACGGCACCGGACCGTGCCCCTTCCAGCCGCTGCGCCGCAGGGCGTCCAGGCCGCGGTGGTAACCGGTACGGGCGTAGGCGTACGACTCCACGACGCTGCCCCGCTCGAACGCCTCGTCGGCCAGCTGGGCCCAGGCCAGCGAGGACGTCGGGTACTTCGCCGCCACGTCCGCGGGCGGCGTGCCGTTCGCGAGCAGCTCGCGGGGCGCGGGGTCGTCGGGAAGGTGAGTCGGGGGCGGTCCCCCGAGAAGGTTCTCGTGAATGGCCATGACCCCCAGTCTCCTCCATCCCCCACGCCCAGAGCACGGGCCCGCCTACGCACCGGCTCGGGAAGGCGCTTGGCCGCGCGGGGTCAGGAGAGCGCCTGGCCGCGCGGGGTCAGGAGAGCACTGGGCCCGTCCGGGCTCGGGAGAGCTTGGCCACCCCGGCCCCAACGAGACGCGTGCCCCCACCCGGCTCAGGAAAAGCACTGGCCGCCGCCCAGGCGCAAGCCGGACGCTTAGCCGACCGGGCTCAGAACCACACCCGACCACCCCGGCCCCAACGAGACACCTACCCCCGCCCCACTCAGGAAAAGCGCCCCAGCCACCCGAGCCCAGCAGGCACACCGCCCACCCAGGCCGGGGCGCGCCCGGCCACCCGGCTCAGGAAAGGTGCTTGGCTGCGCGTCCTCCCTCCAGTGGTGGAGCCGTCACGGCTCCGTGGGTGCGGCACTCCGGGCGGCGGCAGCCGGGGGGTAGGGGGCGTACGGTCGTGAAGGCCAGTGCCGAGGCCACGACCAGTACCCCGGCGCACAGGAGCATCGCGCGGTGGAAGGCGGTGTTGAAGGCGTCCGGGGAGCGGTAGGCCTCCGGGCCCATCCCGGCGAGCAGCGGCAGCGCGGCCACCGCGATCAGACCCGCCGCGCGGGCCGCCGCGTTGTTGATGCCGCTGGCCAGTCCCGCCCGCGCGGTGTCCACCGAGGCCAGGACGGTCGCGGTCAGCGGCGCGACCAGGGCGACCATGCCGGCGCCCTGCACCAGGAGGGCGGGCAGCACGTCGGTCGCGTAGGAGGAGCCGGGGCCGACGCGGAGCATCAGCAGCATCGCGGTCGCGCACAGCAGGGGCCCGACGGTGAGCGGGATGCGCGGGCCGATCCGGTCGGCCAGGGCTCCGGAGCGGGCCGAGAACAACAGCATCATGGCCGTCGTCGGCAGCAGGGCCGTCCCCGCGGCGAGCGGCGACCAGCCGAGGGCGACCTGGAGCTGGAGGGCGGTGAGGAAGAAGTAGCCGCCGAAGGCCGCGTACACGCACAGCGTGACCAGGTTGACTGCCGTGAACTGCCGCGAGGCGAAGATGTCCAGCGGCATCATCGGGTCCGGGCGCCGCTTCTCGACGTACACGAAGGCGACGCCCGCGAGGACACCGGCGACCGCCGTGACGGCGACGATCAGGGAGCCCCGCCGCGCCTCGATCAGGGCGTAGGTGACGAGGGCGAGCGAGAGCGCTCCGAGGAAGGCGCCCAGGATGTCGAAACGGCCGTGCGCACGGCCGTCCGCGGAGTCGGGCACGTGCCGTACGGCGATGGGGGCGCACAGCAGGGCCAGCGGGACGTTGAGCAGGAAGACCCAGCGCCAGCCGGGCCCGGCCACCAGCCAGCCGCCCAGGAACGGCCCGACGGCCGCGCCGATGCCCCCGAACCCGGACCACAGTCCGACGGCCCGTCCCCGGTCGTCGGGATGGAAGGACGCCTGGATCAGCGCGAGGGAACCGGGCGTGAGCAGCGCCCCGCCGACCCCCTGGAGGGCACGGGCGGCGATGAGCACCCCGGCGTTCGGCGCGAGTCCGCACAGCAGGGACGCGGCGGCGAACCAGACGACACCGAGCACGAAGATCTTGCGGCGGCCGTAGCGGTCGCCGAGGCTGCCGCCGAGCAGGATCAGCCCGGCCAGCGTGAGCATGTACGCGTTGACGGTCCACTGCAGCGCGGCGAGATCGGCGCCGAGGTCACGGCCGATGCGCGGGAGGGCGACGTTGATGACGGTCGAGTCCAGCATCGCCATGCTGGAGCCGAGGACGGTGGTGAGCAGGATCCATCTGCCCTGGGGTGAGGCCAGCCGGACGTCGGGCATGCCCCAGGTATACAGCGAGCCCGGCGCCTTTCGACAGGCACCGGGCTCTGAGTGAAGCTGCTGACCGCCGCCGCTTACTTGATCTTGTTGCCCGCCGAGCGCAGGTTCTGCGTGGCCTCGACGACGCGCGCGGCCATGCTCGCCTCGGCCAGCTTGCCCCAGGTGCGCGGGTCGTAGGTCTTCTTGGAGCCGACCTCGCCGTCGACCTTCAGGACGCCGTCGTAGTTCTTGAACATGTGGTCGGCGACCGGACGCGTGAAGGCGTACTGGGTGTCGGTGTCGATGTTCATCTTGACGACGCCGTTCTCCAGCGCGGTGCGGATCTCCTGCTCGGTGGAGCCGGAGCCGCCGTGGAAGACGAAGTCGAACGGGGACTGCTTGCCGAACTTGGCGGCGACGCCGTCGCTCAGCTCCTTCAGCAGCTCGGGACGCAGGACGACGTTGCCCGGCTTGTACACGCCGTGGACGTTGCCGAAGGAGGCGGCGAGCAGGTAGCGGCCCTTCTCGCCCAGGCCGAGGGCCTCGGCCGTGCGGATCGCGTCCTCGACCGTGGTGTACAGGGAGTCGTTGATCTCGTGCGAGACGCCGTCCTCCTCGCCACCGGTCGGGGTGATCTCCACCTCGAGGATGATGTTGGCCCGGCGGGCCTGCTCCAGGAGCTCCTGCGCGATGGAGAGGTTGTCCGCGAGGGTCTCGGCGGAGCCGTCCCACATGTGCGACTGGAAGAGCGGGGTGAGGCCGGCCTCGACCCGCTTCTCGGAGATCGCCAGCAGCGGGCGTACGTACCCGTCGAGCTTGTCCTTCGGGCAGTGGTCGGTGTGCAGCGCCACGTTGACCGGGTACTTCTCGGCGACGATGTGCGCGAACTCGGCGAGCGCGACCGAACCGGTCACCATCTCCTTGGCGTACTGCCCGCCCAGGAACTCGGCGCCGCCCGTCGAGATCTGGACGATGCCGTCGCTCTCCGCCTCCGCGAAACCGCGCAGGGCCGCGTGCAGGGTCTGGGTCGAGGTGACGTTGATGGCCGGATAGGCGAACTTGCCTGCCTTCGCCCGGTCCAGCATCTCGTTGTAGACCTCGGGAGTTGCGATGGGCATCTGTCCGCTCCTTGGTATGTGCGGGTTGGCGATCTGCGTACTACGGCCCTGACCTAGACCTTGGGGGTGACGTCATCGTCGGCCCACATCTTTCCAGACTCGGCCGGATGCTTTGCCCGCCCTGTCCACGTTGTGGATAACTAGTCCAGACCCAGGTCGTCCTTCGAGTAGGCGAAGAGGTACGGCACTCCCGCGCCCTCCTGGATCTTCTCCGCCGCACCGGTCGCCCGGTCCACGATCGTCGCGACCGCGACGACCTCGGCGCCGGCCTCGCGCACCGCCTCGACGGCGGTCAGCGGGGAGCCGCCGGTGGTGGAGGTGTCCTCGACGACGAGCACCCGCCGGCCCTTGATCTCCGGGCCCTCAACGCGCCGCTGCAGCCCGTGCGCCTTGGCCGCCTTGCGGACGACGAAGGCGTCCAGACGCTTCCCGCGCGCGGCGGCCGCGTGCAGCATCGAGGCCGCGACCGGGTCGGCGCCCATGGTGAGCCCGCCCACCGCGTCGAACTCCAGGTCGGCGGTCAGGTCCAGGAGTACCTGGCCGACCAGCGGAGCGGCCTCTCCGTCGAGCGTGATGCGGCGCAGGTCGACGTAGTAGTCGGCCTCCAGACCCGAGGAGAGGGTCACCTTGCCGTGCACCACGGCCTTGTCCTTGATCTGCTGCAGCAGCGCGCCACGTACGTCCGTCGTCATGCCAGTCAGCTTAAAGGCGGCGTCAGGTCCGGTCAGAGGCGGCGCCAGGTCCAGGTGGTCGCGGCTTCCAGCGGCTCCAGGGGCGTGACCAGCCGGGGCAGCGTGTTCAGTCCGTCGGGCGGCCCGGTCTGCGGCTCCACGCAGACGGCGGCCTCCTGCTCGTCGTACACCACGACCCACTCCTCGCGGCTGGCCACCTTCAGTTCCAGCTGCCCGGGCCAGGTGAGCGTGACGTCGACACCGCCGGGCATGCCGAAGCAGTCGTCCCAGGGGCCGGGCCGCGGCTCGATCCGGTTGCCGGTGGGGAGGTGGTCCGCCCCGCGCTCCTCCTGCCAGGCGGGAGTGAAGTCGACGCGGACGTCCTCGCCGCCCAGGTTCCGGTTGAACCAGGGGTGCCAGCCGATCTGGGCCGGGAAGGAGGAGTCGTACGTCTCCACGGACATCGTCAGCGTCAGCGAGTCGGGCGTCAGCGCGATCTGCTGGGTGACCCGCCCGGGGTAGGGCCAGGGCTCCACCAGGTCGTACGTGATCACCGCGTCGTCGGTCTGTACGCGCGCGGGGCGCCAGGCGCCGTCGCGGACGGTGCCGTGGATGGCGTGCGGCGGGGAGTTGAGCGGCATCTGGTGCACGGTGGCGCCGTCCCGGAACCGTCCGTCCCGGATCCGCCCGCACCAGGGGACCATCGGGAAGCAGCCGAACCGCTCGCCCTGGCGCAGCAGTTCGACCCCGCCGATCCGCAGTCCACCGACCCGTCCGCCGTTGCCCGGCCGCACGGTCACCTCCGCGTCGCCCGCGGTCAGCGTGATGTCTTCGTCACTCACGGGACGACCCTACTGGGGTGATCAAGGCGGCGGCGGTGGACAGGGGGCGGTGCGCACGTCATCGGCGCCGACGCAGCACACGTCCCACCACGATCGCCGAGGCCAGCACCACAGCCGCCGCGGGGGCCGCCCAGCGCAGCGGGGATCCCGGGGAGACCGTCTGCGGGGCGGGCACGGGGGCGTACCGGCCGCGCGGCGGGGCGTGGTCGACCTCCTCGGCGCTGCGGCCGATCATCGTGCGCCGGGCGTGGGCCGCTTCGGCGGGAGGTTCGGCGAAGCCGTCGGGGACGCCCGCCGCCGCCTCGTCCTCGGCGTCCTTGTCGTCCTCCGTGTCGGCGTCCTCGGCGTCCTCGTCGTCCTCGTCGTCCTCGGCGTCCTCGGCCACCGGATCGAGTGACGGCGGCGGCACCTCGGTGTCGAAGACGGACGCCGGGCGGGGCGCCGGCTCGTCGTCCGCGTCCGGCGTGGTCTCGAGGTCGTCGGCGGCCGTGGCCTCGGACTTCTGCGTGGCCGGCGGCTCGGGCTCTTCGGACTCCTCCGTCGCCGCCAGGTTCTCCGCGAAACGGTTCAGCAGCCGGGTCACCGCGGAGCCCACCGCGTCGGCGGGCAGCTCCGTCACCCGCCCGTCCGCGGACGCCGTCCCCTCGAAGACCAGCGTGGAACCGCCCTCGGCCTCCGCCACCCGGAGGGTGAGCGCCAGCTTCACCGAGCCGGTGCCGCGTGTCTCGGTGGCGTCGCCCTCGACGGCGTACGACCCGTCGTCCCGGGCCGTGACCCTGAGCGTCCCCCGGTAGGTGACCGAGTGGCTGCCGACGCGTACTTTCAGCCGCCCGGAGGCGGGTTCGGCCCCGGCGTCCTGCTGGAGCCCGGGAACCGCCCGGGCCACCCTCGCGGGATCGGCGAGCGCCTCCCTCAGCCGCAGGGACGGAACCGGAACGAACACGTCATGCTCCATAGCCGCCGAGCCTACCCACGGGTTCGCGGGCTGCACCCCCGTTGGCCGAAAGTGACGCGGCCGGTTCAACCCCCCGGCGTCACCAGCCCCGTCTCGTACGCGATCACGACCACCTGCGCCCGGCTGGCCAGGCCCAGCTTGCTCATCGTGCGGTTCAGATGGGTCTTCACCGTCGCCTCACTGATGAACAGGCGGTCCGCCGCCTCCGCGTTGGTCAGACCGCGCGCGACCAGCTTCAGCACCTCCCGTTCACGGCCGGTCAGGGCCGCGAGACCCGGCGGGGGTTCGGGGAGGTCGGCCGCGCGGGTGAACGCCTCCACCAGGCGCCGGGTCACCGCGGGCGCGAACAGGGCGTCACCGCCGTGCACGGCCGTCACCGCGGCGAGCAGGCGCTCGGGGCCCGCGTCCTTCAGGAGGAACCCGGAGGCACCGGCGCGCAGGGCGCCGTACACGTACTCGTCGAGGTCGAAGGTGGTCAGGACGAGGACGCGGGGCGGGGGGTCGGTCGCGGCCGCGAGGATGCGTTCCGTCGCCTCGATGCCGGTCATGCCCGGCATGCGGATGTCCATCAGGACGACGTCCGGGTGGGTCTTGGCGGCCAGCCGCACGGCCTCCGCGCCGTCCGCCGCCTCGCCGACGACCTCCATGCCGGGGGCGGCGCGCAGCAGCGCTACGAGTCCGCCGCGGACGAGGAACTGGTCGTCGACGACCAGCACCCTGATCGCCGGTGGGGCGTTGCCGGTGTCGGTCATTCCTCGACGGCGTCCTCACGGCGTGCGGCCGGCGCTGTCGGCAGGGTCAGATGCACGCCGAATCCCCCCTCGCTGCGCGGGCCGACGACGATCGTCCCGCCGTAGAGCTTGGCCCGCTCCCGCATCCCGATCAAGCCGTGGCCGCCGCGTTCCTGCTTTC
This sequence comes from Streptomyces sp. NPDC006476, assembly GCF_040612015.1. Lineage (NCBI taxonomy): Bacteria > Bacillati > Actinomycetota > Actinomycetes > Kitasatosporales > Streptomycetaceae > Streptomyces > Streptomyces sp. NPDC006476. The sequence continues at coordinate 73,186 of NZ_JBEXPK010000042.1, forward strand.
TGTCCGGAATCACCCCCTCCCCCTCGTTCACGACGGACACCGCCATCTCGCCCGCGCGGTAGGCGAGTTCGACGGTGGCGTGGGCGCCGGGGGCGTGTTTGACCACGTTGGTCAGGGCTTCCTGGACCACGCGGTAGAGGCAGAGTTGGACACCGGGCGGCAGGGGACGCGGCTCGCCGGTGACGCGGAGGTCGACGGGGACGCCGCCGGCGCGTACCCGCTCGACCATTTCGGCCAGTTGACCGAGTCCGGGGGCCGGGCCGCTGTCGGCGCCGGAGACTCCGTCGGCCCGCAACAGGCCCAGCATGCGGCGGAGTTCGGCGAGTGCCTCGCCGCTGGTGCCGGCGATGGTGTCCAGCGCCTCGCGCGCGGTGCGGGTGTCGGAGGTGAACACGAAACGGGCGAGGCCCGCCTGGACGTTGATGACGGCCATGTGGTGGGCGACCACGTCGTGCAGTTCGCGGGCGATCCGCACGCGTTCCTCGGCGACCTCGCGGCGCGCCCGGTCGGCCTGCTCGGCCCTCAACTGCCGGGTCAGGTCGGCCGTCCGGCGGGCGGTGTGCCCGAACCACCACAGCACCACCGGGTACGCGACGGACTGCGCGGCCACCGACGCCATCGAACTGCCCTGGGTCACCAGCCCCGCGTAGATCCACACGCCCGCCATCAGCGCGGCGCAGACGGCGGTCGTCCGCAGCGGGCGCAGGGACGCCACCGTGTAGAAGGCGAGCATCGGGCCGAAGGAGTTGACCACCGGCCAGTGGCCGAGCGAGACGTAGGCGATCGCGCAGGCGTCGACGAAGACGCAGACGGCCACCGGGGCGCGGGCGCGCAGCACGGTGGGCAGGTTGCACAGGGCGACCAGGCTCCAGCCGAGCGGGTCGAGTGCGGGCCACCCCTGGGCGGCCGACTCCCGGCCGAGCAGGACGGCCACGGTCGTCTGCGCCGCGGTGATCAGGCCGTCGACCACAAGGGGGTGGATCCGCATCGCCGCAGCGTAACCCCGGTGCGCGAGGCGGGGCGTCAACCTTCTGCGGTACCGCGGAAGTTGCAGGAACCGCACGGTTGCCGCGCGGGTTGGGGCGCCTTTCCAACCAGTGGGGGATTCGGCGCGGGGTGGGGCGCCGGTAGCTTTTCGGTGCGGGCCGCGACAGGGGCTCGACGGGGGAAACGGGGGAGTACGGCGGTCCGTCGCCTCGGGGGGAGGTCGGCGGGCCGCCGTTCCCGCGCGGCGGGGCGGGGATCGCGTGTGTCAGTCGGCATACCGCGGGTGCACCAGGGTCGAGGGCGGCAGGCCGGTGACGCGGGTGCGGGCGGCGGTGCGGACGTCGGCCGCGAGGGACGCCGGGGTGAGGGTCCGCGGGTGCGGGGCGCGCGGGTCGAGGGCCAGGGGCGGGGTGGCGTCGGCGGCGGCCAGGAAGAAGCCCCAGTCGCCCCGCGCGCGGGAGCCGACCGCCGTACGGTCGGGGCCCGCGGCGAAGCCGGCGTCGCGGCCGCCCACCCGGTAGGCGACGGGGTGCAGACCTGCGGCCCGCAGGGTCGCCCCGACCGTCCAGAACACCCGCGGCCGGCCGGCGAACGGCCCCGCGTGCACCACCAGCCGCCCGCCCGGCGCCAGCACCCGGCGGGCGAGCCCGTAGAACTCCTCGGAGTACAGCTTGGTGCTCGCCGTGATGCCCGGGTCCGGCAGGTCCGAGATCACCACGTCGTACGCCGCCACAGGCGCCGTGCGCAGCCAGGGGAAGGCGTCCGCGGTGGTCACGCGCACGCGTGGGTCGTCGTAGGCGTGCCCGTTCAGCCGGGACAGCGCCGGGTCCCGGCGGCCCAGCCGTACGACGCCCGCGTCGAGTTCGACGACGTCCACCCGCCGTACGCCGGGATGGCGCAGCACCTCGCGGACGGCCAGCCCGTCACCGCCGCCGAGGACGAGCACGTGCGCGTGCGGGCCGTTCATCGCCGGGTGGACCAGCGCGTCGTGGTAGCGCTGTTCATCGCGTCCGCTGACGCGCAGCCGGCCGTCGAGGAAGAGGTCGAGGGGCCGGCCGTGGGTGCCGCCGGTCAGGACGACCTCCTGGACGCCGGTCTGCACCGCCACGCGTACGTCGTGGCCGTACACCGCCTGCCGTGCCGCCCGTTCGAAGTCGTCGACCAGGACGGCGGCCGAGGCGAGCAGGGCCAGGACGGCGAGGTTGGCGGCCAGCAGCGTCCAGCGGGCGCGGCGGGTGAGGTCGCGGCGGAACAGGCCGAGGACGAGGGTGGCGCCCGCGACGGCGTTGACGGCGCCGGTGAGCAGGGCGCCGGTCAACTGGCCCAGCAGGGGCAGCAGAAGGAACGGGAAGGCCAGCCCGCCGACCAGCGCGCCCACGTAGTCCGCCGCGAACAGGTCGGCCACCGCACCGCCCGCGTCCTGCCGGCGCACCCGCTGGATCAGCTCCATCAGCAGCGGCACCTCGGCGCCGATCAGCAGGCCGATGGCCAGCGAGAAGGCCACCAGCAGCCAGCGCGGCCCGCTCGCCCACAGCCCGCCCCAGTCGCCGGTCCAGGCGAAGACGGCGTACAGCGCCATGGCGCTGCAGCCGCCGGTCAGGGCGAGGACCGCCTCGATCGCGCCGAAGCCGGCCGCGGCCAGCCGGCGCAGCCGCTTCGCGACGAGCGAGCCGATGCCCATCGCGAAGACCATGACCGACAGCACGACGGACGCCTGGGTGACCGAGTCACCGATCAAGTACGAGGCCAGGGCGACCAGTTCGAGCTCGTACACCAGTCCGCAGGCCGCGCAGACGAACACGCACGCGAGGACCAGGAACCGTCCGGTCGCCGGCCGCACCGGAAGCCGTGCCGGGCCCGCCCAGGAGGGTGGCGGGCCGGGTGGTGCGGGCGCCTGCGGTTCGATCACGACTGCGACGTTACGTCACACCGACATCACCCTTCGTCACCCACACGTGTGGAACTGGTGGTCGGTTGGTCCCTTCCTGGTTTGAATCAGGCCCCGGAGGAGCCGGGCCCGGCGGCGGCCACCGGGACCCGGACGCCGACCCGGGTCCGGGTCGCCACCAGCTGTCTGTCCTGCGGGTACGCGTGCCAGGTGCGCCAGTGGACCTGGCCGTCCTGGTGCTGGGCCAGCAGCGCCGTGAAGGCGTGCGGACTGCCCGGGAAGACGCCGGCCAGGCCGTGCGGGTGCTCGGAGACCAGCGCCAGCAACTCCTGGGCGCGGCCCGCGAAGGAGCCCGGCGAGAGCACCTCGACGCGCGCGGCGAACTCGTACTCCCAGTCGCCGACGCGCTTGGCGATGCCGAGCGGAAGGGGCGTGCTGCTGCCCGGGATGCACGCCACCGTCTCCGAGCAACTGCCGCGCCGCTCCTCGAGGAGCACCTGGTGGGAGGCGCCGAGGAGTCTCAACTGCAGTTTTGCCCCGCTCAGTTCGAGGTCGAGCGTGGCCAGGGCGGGAAGCGGTTCACGCCCCAGGGCCCAGGCGAGGTCGGCCGCGCGCGTGTCGGTGTAGGAGGTGTTCAGGGTCGTGAGCATGGATCGGCTCCGCAGGCACGCAAAGAAAGGGTGGTGTGGGGGTCCGGCACACCCGGGCGACTGTGGGGGGAATCGGCCCGGTCGGCCCAGTCGGGAGTCAGGAGGCTTCCGCAGGACATCCGAGGGGCCGCGTTGGTGATTTAGAGGGAATCATGAACTGTGGTGCCACCACAGCGTTTTTACCCAAGTTCGTGGGGTTTCCATCCCTCCGAGGGCTCCACAGCTCAACTGTTCAACCACGGCGTGCGCCAGGGCGGCCGTGGCTCACGCCGGAGCGCGACGGCACCCACGGGCGCGCGCCGCGCCTCGCACGCTCGGCCGACCGGAGCAACCGTGCCGACATGGCTGATCAGGAAGGTGGCCGGGGCGCCTTTCCGGCGGAGGTTGCCGGTCGTGGGGCAAGCGAGAGAGGGTGGAGTCAGACGTCTGGTCTCAGCTATGGCCGGACGAGCCAGACGACCGCCAGGAGTCTCCAAGTATGACCATCGACCCGTCCTCGATTCCGAACTTCGGGGGCCAGCCCGAGCCGCAGCCCCAAGGACCGGCGGGCCCCGTCATCCCGGATCAGGATCTCGTGAAGCAGCTCCTCGACCAGATGGAGCTCAAGTACGTCGTCGACGACGAGGGCGACCTCGCGGCGCCGTGGGAGCAGTTCCGTACGTACTTCATGTTCCGCGGCGAGGCGGACCAGCAGGTCTTCTCGGTGCGGACGTTCTACGACCGCCCCCACAAGATCGACGAGAAGCCGCAGCTGCTGGAGTCCATCGACGACTGGAACCGGCGGACCCTGTGGCCCAAGGTCTACAGCCACACCCACGACGACGGCACGGTCCGTCTGATCGGCGAGGCGCAGATGCTGATCGGCACCGGCGTCAGCCTGGAGCACTTCGTCTCCTCGACGGTCAGCTGGGTGCGCGCCGCCATCGAGTTCGACAAGTGGCTCGTGGAGCAGCTGGGCCTCGAGCAGGAGATCAACGAGGCGGACGAGCCCGGGGACGACGAGGAGTAGCCCCCGTCCGCCTCTACAGCGGCATGTTTGCGAGCACCAGCAGATACGCCCCGTAGCAGTACGAGAGCCCGGCCAGGGCGCCGACCACCACGGTCGCGTGCCAGGGCCGGGCTCTCGCCGTCCGCACCAGGGCCCGGGCCAGCGGGATGAGCAGGGGGAAGGCCGGGACCAGGAAGCGCGGCTTGCACTCGAAGAAGCCCGAGCCGCCGAGCACGACCAGCAGCAGTACACCGGTGTAGACGAGGAGCGGGAGCGGGGCGCGGTCGGCGAGGAGGAGGGCGTACAGGACCACGCCCGCCGCGACGATCACCAGGGACATCGGAAAGACCAGCCGGTCCCCCTGCAGCAGCAGATGGCGGACGAACTGCCACGCGCCCTCGCCGAAGTCGAAGCGGGACCCCCAGCGGCGCTGCAGGTCGAAGTAGCCGCGCAGCACGCTTCCCTCGTGGCGGCCGACCCACAGCACGTACGCCACCCAGCCCGTCGGCGCGATAGCGGCCGCCGTCCACAGCCTGTGGGTAACTCTGCGGCGCTCCCGGACGCATCGCCCCGTCTCCCACAGCGCCGTGACCACCACCGCCGCGGCCAGCGCGAAGGCGTTGGGCCGGGACAGCCCCGCGAGCGCGGCCAGCGCCCCCGCCCACAGCCAGCGGCCGGTGAGCAGGGCGTACAGCGTCCAGGCGGCGAAGGCGGTCAGGACCGGCTCGGTGTACGCCATGGACAGCACGACCGAGTGCGGCAGCAGGCCCCACAGCAGGACCAGGGCGGTGCCGACGGCGCGTCCGTGCAACCGGGCGCCGACCGCGTAGATCCCGCAGGCGGCCACCGCGGCCGCCGTCCACGAGACCACCAGGCCCGCCGCGCCGCCGCTGAGCGGGCTCAGGGCCGTCACCGCCCGCACCAGCGCCGGGTAGAGCGGGAAGAACGCCATGTCGCTGACCACTCCGAGATGGGTGTGCTCGGTGCGGACGTAGCCGTGCGCGGCGATGCCCAGGTACCACAGGGAGTCCCAGGACCGGCCGAGCAGCGCGAGCGGGTTGCGGCCGGTCCTCCAGGAGGCCAGGGCGAGCACGGCGACGCCGAACAGCCGGGCGGAGAGGAAGAGGCCGACGGCGCCGCCCATCGCGACCGTGGGGGACACCCGGGCGCGGTCCTTCGTACCCGGATTCGGCTTCGTGCGCGAGGAGGGGATGAGGGTGCTGGCGTGGGTCACAACGGCACATTGACGGGTAAAACGGTCAGGCGCGAGTGATGTGCCGCCGGGTGAGTACGTTTTCGTGGCGTTCGGCGTGGCGGCGTGACGCGTCAGGCCGGCGCCTTCAGACGCCGGGCCGCCTCCTCCAGCACCGGGGTCTGCTTGCAGAACGCGAACCGCACGAAGGGGGCGCCCTCCTCTCGGTGGTCGTAGAAGACCGCGTTGGGGATGGCGACGACCCCGGCCCGTTCTGGCAGCGCGCGGCAGAAGGCGAAGCCGTCGGTCTCGCCGAGGGG